>JAAUTT010000315.1 GCA_012031335.1 Bacteroidales bacterium
TGTCTTTTTTTAAAGCTGATTTAATCGGAGTGAAAACACTTACAAATTCAAATTCGTTATCAATTCTTTTGTTGGAAGGGTATTAGTTTCCTTAGTAAAAACAGTATTTATTCCTGCGAATTCTTTAAAGGTTAATTTAGGTTCATCGATTGTTAAAATTCCATGCCTTGTTTCGATTGAAATATTTGTTCCAAGCGAAACGAAATCTTCCGATAATGCCAATTCCGGAATTGCCTTAGTTGTATGTTGTAAAGCAATTGTTTCGCTAAGCTTTATCTTTAGTCGCTCTGCTGCTGCAAGGAGCTTAGGAATTATAAGCTCATTAATCTCTCTAGTTCTAAAATCGTCAATTGACAATTTTGATTTTCTAAATAATTGAGGTAATAGTATATCGACAGCTATTAACTTATCAATATCGTTGCCTCCAAGTTTCTCAAATCTCGAAATAGCTATATTTTTGGAATATACGCCGTTATTATCTTTTCCTAATTCCAGAATTGAGATATCACAAGTCCCTGCGCCAAAGTCAAAAACTAATACATTTGGATAATAGTCATCAGTGATAGTAATAGTCTTTTTTTCACTTGACATTTTTGATATAAAACTTAGAAAAGCTGCATTGGGTTCATCAATTAACGATTGTTTGTTTATTTGAAAGCCATTACTTTCTAAACTATTTATAAGGTCTCTTCTTTGATTCGCTTCAAAAGATGCTGGAATACTTACTGCATATTCAATATGAGATGGAAGATTATTTATTTTTATAAATTTTCTCAATTTGTACTTTTAGATATTTAAAAAAAACTTTAGCAGCATCGACTGGATTAAGAATTGTATGTTTTTCATGGTTTTTGCCTAATTCACTGTTAGGATATTTGCAACCAACATCTTCTCCAAGCTCCATCTTGAACGAATGCCAGAGATTTTTTCCATAACGCAATTTAAACTTTAATTGTGAAGCACCTTCACCAACTAGTAAAGTGTTTTGATGCCAAGCAATTACAGTTGGTATTTTATATGATGAAAAAATTTGCCCCGTCAATCAGTTTTTGATTTAACTCTATGGGTTTAACTATTATTGGTTCATTTTCTTTACCTAAAACTGCAACACTAACAACTGTGGTGGAAGTCCCAAAGTCAATTCCAACAAAAGTGGTATTTAAAATATCTCTGTGTTTGTCTGAAATCTTATTAGAAGTCAAGACTGGCAATAAATTTTTTTATTGAAATTTCATCTGTCATATCAAAATGTCATTGAGCGTCGGCAAGAAAACAGCTCTTTTGCAAACTTAGGTCGTGTGTTGGCTTGTGCGGTTTGCAAATGTGCTGTTTTGTGCGTTGGCTGTTCATTTTATTGTTTTTTATTTTTCTGTCTTTATGTAGCAAATTGTCCGCTGTCGTCTGTCTTTTTACACTTGGCGGTAACGTTGATAATATGGGTCGTTTGGCATTTTAAAACACTTCCCTCTCAAATCGCTATATATTTTGTTAAATGTACTCATTTTCAAATTTAACACTATCCGCCAAATGACCTATATTTATTGTTAGCGTTTCGTTGTATATACTTTCCTTCAATATTATAATTATTAACTGATGTTACGCACGGTTTCAGTAGATTATTCAAAAACAGCGTTTTGCTAATTGCAAAAAGGTCATTTCCAGTCAATCCTCTGAATCACTGCGTAACATCAGTTATTAAATTCTTATTACTCTTGCAAATAGCCCTTGAACCGAATTAATTTACTTTCATCTTGCAGGTAAGTTATTGGTTTTGGGTCTAACCAGTCAACAATTTTATCTTTGATGGAATAGGCGAAAAAGTGATTTCCCGCAGGAGTATAATGACCAATGAAATATCTGTCCATATATTCATCCAATGAAATATTGAATTTCCTGAAATCTTCAAGATGCACTTCATTCATATCAAAATACATGTATCCATTTTCTTTGATATAATTCACCATTTCCTGATCATAACGAACTTCACCTTTTACCATTGACTTGAATACATTGTAGGGATCAAAATGGATCAGCATTAGTTCTTTGCCATTTTCTGTGCAAAATTCACTGGTCTTTTTAAGAATATGCCTGGTAGCTTCAAATGAATACTTATTTTTTAAAGCTGTAGCTGTAATTTTCATTCTTTCAGTATTAGTGAAATCTACTTCAGGCAGATCTAAAATGTCAGCAAGTTTTTTCAATCCTTTTGTGTCAACATCCGCGTTAACCATATCAAAACTCAACAACTGAAGCTGAACCATCAGGTCATCTTTTAAATTTTCGTACATAAACTCAGGATCAGTCATTTTATATACATCTTCCTTGTTACTGATACGATTTTTCATTTCAACTAACTGCCCGGTATTAATATCCATTTCAATGTTTGACCAGAAGTTGCCATGAAACATGTATCCACCATAATTGTTCCAGCGTGAATAATAGGTAACATAGCGACATCTGAACACACTTCTGATATAATCATCGCCCCACATGTAAAGTATCACATATTTTGAATCCTTATCAACTTTTTCACGTCTTAAAAGCCTTCTGTAAGCTTGATACACACCGAACCCGCCCATGCCGAAATTCTGGATAGGCTCCCCAAGATGCCCAGCAAGGTATTCTTGCCAGGTTTCTGCATCACTCACCTGATGACAATGAGTAAAACTGTCCCCGTAAGTATTAATCCTGCAAGGTTTATCGGCATATATCTTATTCGTTCTTTTACCATCTTTCATCACGGTAGACAATGTATAACTATTATCAATCCCATCATGAGGCATAGAATTCCCTAAAATGTATCCAACCTCCGGGTCAAACTGAGCCCATGAATTTGAATTGAGAAAAATATCCAGTTCTTTTTTCGGCACTGCACTATTTCTAAGGTATTGTGCATAGGATTTTTTATCACTTCCTAAACTTGTCCCATAGAGAAATCAGGCAGCATAAAACTGCCGGTAATTGCCGTTGCTCTAAATGCATTTGATAGTATAAAATTCCGTCTATTCATATTTTTATCATAATAGTTTATAACTTATGCTACTCCTAGTATTTTTGTCGGGCTATATCTCACTACAATGAACGCTAACGGTTGGCGGTAGAGCCAGTAAGGGATTGCGAGCGTACCACCTATCAAGTTACACGAAAAGTTGAAGCGGGCTACTACCCTTCGCATACCCATGAAACCCTTATTGGCTATACCGCGTGTTGTGGGCTGTAGTTTTTTTTTCTGATTTTATTCATGTTTTCTAACTCTCTTATATGATCAAGCAACTCGATCCGCTTATCTCGGTTATTCTCATCTTTAAGAAGTTTGTTTAGTGCGATGAACCTAGTAATTCGTTCTTCATATTTGTCTGTTTCAATGAAAGTTATAAGCCAATCAAGATACGGTTTTGTCGATACTTTTTTGCAATCCTTGATCATTGATTTTGCAAATTCAAGCATATCGTATCCTTGCTCGTACATGTCAATCCTATCTACCTCTCTATCAAGAAGTAATCCGTGCAGATAAATATTTTGAAAGGCTGTGTCAATCGTATAAATCTTTGTCTCGGTTATCCGTCCAAGTCCAAAATATGCTATTGACCAATTAAGGGAAAGCAAAGATCCCCCAATATCATCTGGAAAATTTTTGTCAAACCATTTTTTATTGGTAATCGCTCCTTTATAATCCGAAATCCGCATATACAAATCGGAAATATAATATCGTCTACCGGCGCTGTCATCAAATCCGCCATGTATCCGTTTCTCAGCAGTCAATGCAGCTCGGTGTTTCTTAATCGACAATTTCACTTTCTCAATCTGTTTTTCTGTCATAATTATTGATGAGTCTGTGTCTTCCCGCTATTGCCCACAACATTTGTATAACATTATTAATGTTATATCGCTATTATAATTTTTCATGTAAATATTCAAAATTCAGAAAGCAAGGTAAAAATAATTTGGAACGGTAACAAGCCTGCCTCCTAAAACATAGCCTAAATTTATTCCTCTTCACTAGCAAAGTATTAATTATTATATATCTAATCGTCTGGCGGATTCTTTAATGATCAAACCCCAATACTGCTCCTTTATCTAAATATCACTGAAATAATTCTTTAATATGCTAAATGCATCCTTTGTACAGGGATTATACCACGAGTCTAATACAATACTCCAGCGGGCATCTGGTATTTGTTTTAATAATTCAACGCTCTCATCTCTATAGGATTAGTCCAATTTTATCCTGAATTCCTGGCGATGATATACTTTTCTATTTTCATAAAATGGGAGTTAATGTTATAGGTCGAGGACAGAATATAACACTAATAGAATTTATGTAAAACAATATAAATAAGCTAATTGAAGAAGGCCTTTAAGGAATAAATGTGTCCACAGACCACAGACGACAGACGACACTCAGCCATATCAAATTATTAATATCAGGTTTTTTCAAATCTGTATTAGCTGTTATCCGTGGACCGCGGTCTGTCGACCAGTATTAACTATAATAATTCAGGGATATCTGTCAAAGCTGTATTGCCTGTGGTCCGTGGACCGTGGTCTGTCGACTGTATTTTATACTTATTAACTAAACGCCTGCTTCAATAATTTATCCCTATTCACAAGTAAAGCCTTAAATATTAAATATCTAACCCGTCTAGTGGATTCTTTATCTGATCAAACCCCTTGGTCGTTATATGGGTGTATATCTCAGTCGTTTTGCTGCTTTCGTGCCCAAGTAAAATTTGTATGTACCTTAAATCGGTTCCATTCTCCAGCAGGTGTGTGGCAAAGGTGTGCCGTAACGTATGGGATGTAACATGTTTTTTAATTCCGGCCTTCTGTGTTGCTCTTTTTATAGTAGCCTGTATACTGCTTTCTGAATATTGCTTTCCCTTAATACCTTCAAACAACCATTCTCTGGGTTTATATATTTTGTAGTATTCCCTTAATGTCTTCAGCATTTTTGCCGACAACAATGTATAACGGTCCTTATTACCTTTGGCCTCCCTTACAAAAACCTGCATTCGCTTCGAATCAATATCGGTCATTTTTAATTCAATCACTTCACTTATTCGCAATCCTGCTGAATAAATCAACATTAATAGTGCTTTGTGCTTTAAATTTTCGGGTTGTTTTAACAGTAAACCAACTTCTGTTTCGCTTAATACTACCGGAAGTGATTTTTCCTTGATGGGCCTTTCAATCCTGTAAATCTTACGCTGTCCCATCAAAACCCTTTCGAAATAAAACTTGATGGCATTGATGCTAATATTCTGATACGATATCGAAACTTTTCTCTCCGTTACCAAATACCGGATAAAGGCAATAATCATGGGTTCATCAATCCGGTTAATATCATGACTGGGATAAAAATTTATTAATTCCTCGAAGGAGAGCCTATAACTTCTGATAGCCGATTCGCTATACCTTAATTCAGTAAGTTTATCTAAATATTCATCAGGACATTTTCGGTAATTTACTATATCGCCTGGTTTTATTCTAGGCACTCCCTTTTCCTTCTTTTTTTCTTCCTCAAACAAAAATACCAAACCAAGTGTTTCAGTACATTTTCTTATATCATCCCGAAACTTATCGGTATATGGAACTGTCCACCAACTATTAACTTTATCATAACTATAATAAGGAAGCTTTTTGATTAAGGTAATTAACTCAGCCGGAAGCATCCCTAACACTTTTAATCGCCCTTCAATGGTTTTGATACACAATACTTCATTTTTATAAATCACTTTCCCGCCGGGGGTAGTTTCTATGGCATCCTGTAAGGTCAATACCGATATTCGTCCTGCAAAATGTACCTTCAGCTTTTCCAGATTTCCCGGAAAATTTGGTATCTCCCAAATAAATTCCTTTTTATTCCACCTGCTATATCGCAACGATTGAATAAACTGAATATCGGAAGCATCCTTTGGTGTTTTTACCAATATCTTTTTGGTTAATT
>JAAUTT010000316.1 GCA_012031335.1 Bacteroidales bacterium
AAAGGACCATCTTTTCCCAGTCCTTTATTTTAGTCCTTAATACAACGGATTGAAATCCGTAATTTTTAAGCGATACGGAATTGCTGACTTCACTGTTGGAATACACCATCTGCCAGTAATTTGCAGTTTTATCTTCCTTTTCTGTAGCACTCCACCAGTATCCGTAATATCCTTTCGATGCAAAAATATTGTATTGATTTATCATAACCTGTACTTTATGAGGGATTAACCTAATTTAGTCATAGCAATTTGATCAAGCGGGGTGTATATATAATATTGTTGTATTCACTTTCAGAAATGATATTATTACCCTAAATACTGAAGAGGATTTCATTTTAAACCGTAAAAATAAGAAGAACAATTAAGAAAGCCTGTGTTTGAGAAGCATTTGTTGCGTGTTAATGCAAATTGAAGCTCAGCAATCCTTATTCAGCTTTTTTTAAGCAACGGATTAATTTTTTATTTTGTCGAAAAAGTATAAATTGGAGATTATGCTGTGATTAAAATCTTATCAAAGTCCGGCACTCAAAATTTAAACCATCTAAATTATCGCTTATGGAAAAAATTATTGCCTGTTGTGGCATCAACTGCGCAGGTTGTGATGCCCGAACCGCCACCTTACATGACGACAACGAACTCCGGTCCAAAACTGCCATTGCCTGGAGTGCGCAGTTCAATGCCGGTATTACTGCCGAAATGATCAACTGCACCGGCTGTCGCGAAGAGGGAGCCAAATTTTCACATTGCAGTCAATGTGAAATCCGAAAGTGCGTAAAGTCGCATAACTTCGAAACATGTGGCGACTGCGATCAGCTTGGCAATTGCGAAATTGTAAAAACATACATCAATACGTTCCCGATGCACTGGATAATCTGAAAAACCTGAATTAAGATATAGGGTTAACCTTCAGCCGTGTTGAATACGACTAAAGCATTTAAAAGCCACCTTCAAAAAATAAAAACTGAGAGTAGTCGCGTGTCTACTCTCAGTTTTATGTCTAAATTCTCACCTATAAAATTACCCGTGTTGTCCCTTGATTTTCAACAAATAATTAAACAATCTGGTATTAAGATTCTTTCTAATGATTTACTCCTTTACAATTTTCATCTGAAAGACTGATTTTCCTGCTTCTACTTTAACCAGGTATAATCCGCTTTTTAATCCAGACATATCAACGTTTTTACCCGAGCTTGCTTTGCTGAGTAATTTCCCTTCGAGAGACCATACCGAAATCGCCAGTTTATCTTCAGGGGTATCAATCTCAATATTTAACGTATATCCTTTACCGGGTTGGGGTAAACCATTATTTTATTTTCGATATTCTCCACTCTTGTAGTGTTTGAAACAGTGATATATCCTGTTTTCGTAACCGAATTATTCCCGTATGCATTGGTAACTTTAAGTGTAACCGAGTAAATCCCCGGAGTATTATATGTTACCAGTGGGTTTTGTTGTGTTGACGAAGATGGAGTTCCCGAAGGGAAGGTCCATTGCCAGGCAGTGGGTTCGTTTTCCGAAAGATCGCTGAATTGGATAGAAAGTGGAGCTTTTCCGCTTTTATAACTTGCCGTAAAATTGGCATTGGGACCAAAGCCCAAAACACGTGTACCTGTGGCATAGTAAACCGGCCACTGCGCCTGGTCAACCAAAATAGATGCTTCGCCTGATGCTGAGATTTTATCTGCACCAAGTCCTATAACGCCTACCACTTGCTCATCGTCCATATTATAAGCATTAAAGGCAAGTTTATTATCCAATTTCGAAAAAGAAGGATAACCTAAAGTGGTATTTTCGTAGATGACATTTAAGGTCATATTTTCGATGTTCAAGCCCAGAATGTCGTATTCATCGGTTCCTTCATCCCAGTAATCAAAAGCGATGATATAAGGTGAATTCTTTGAAAACACCGGATTTCCTATACTTACATTTTCAGGGAGGGAGCCATAAAGCTTAACAATTTCTCCATCGGCAAATTTGTCGGCTTTACTATCCCAGATATGGATTAAACCAATATCCCAGTAATTTATGCTGTCGCCCGTGGTTGAAACAAAACTGTTAAAAGAATCGAAAATAATATACTCACCTGTATGATCGAATTCAATGGCATCGGCAAACAAAACACCTCCTGACTTCAGATTTTCCTGGGTGGTAGGGTTATACAAATAGAACTGAGCCCATTGCTGACCCTCAAAATCATACACGTAGATGGAAGTATCAATATCTGTGCTTATAGCTGCAAGCCGCTTTCCATCGCGCGAAATCGCAACATTGTCCCACATAGCATCGGGCGATACTTCCGATTCCTCGTGGGCTGCAGTTTTCAGGTTTACGGCTTTAATCCTATCGTTGTCCGATACAAAATATGCAAAATTGCCTTCATCGGTTACGCTAACCTTTCCTTTCATAAGGGTGGTGGTAAGAGCAACAAACGATGTCCCCAGAACCGATGACCGATAGAGTGTATTGCTGTTATCAGGGTCAACATCGTAAGTTAAGAGGTAGTCCTGCCCGGGATTTTCAGGATACGATTCGGCAGGTTGTGTTTGTTCTTCCTTATAAATGCCAACAGTATCAAAAGCTTCATTCGCTTTGGTTACTTCATTGGAGTTTTCGCCATATAAATCTGTTGCCGATTGTACAATGGCTTGCCGGAGATCGATAAACTGCGAAAAACGGTTTAAGTAACTTGTAAGTGCGCGGTAAAAAACTTTTTCGGCTTTTTCGCGGGTAACAGCTGTAGCATAAAGGTAATAAGCATAGTTAACTATTCCACTGTTAACATGCACGCCGCCATTATCAGAAGATCCGGTATACACTTCCGACATATGCTTTGGCTGCCATCCCGGGTCGTTTAGCGAGGATCCGCCGTTATGCGGGTCCGACATGTCCCTTAACCTACCTGTTGGGATAAAAGTAGTTTTTGTTACATCTTCGCCTATATACCAGTTTTTGCGTTCGGCCATTGAGCCAAAATTATCGGCATAGGCCTCGTTAATTGCACCCGATTGACCTTCGTATTCAAGGTTTGCGGTATTCCCTATTACACCATGTCCCAACTCATGAGCCGAAACATCCAACGCTCCGGCAAGAGGTTTAAAATAGTCGCCACCGTTCCCGTAAAATGCTGCTTTGCCGTTCCAGAAAGCGTTCTCCATGCTGGCTCCATCTTCTTCGGCAACATTTATAAAGGAAATTATACTTCCACCTCCGCCATTAATGGAGTTTCGATTAAATGTATTTTTGAGATACTTATATGCATGTAAAGCATTATAATGGGCCGACACAGCTGCTTTGTTGGTCCAGGAGTTGTTGGTTGAGGTGATCTGGCTGTATTTAAGATCTGCAGTAGAAGTATTCTCAGCATCGAGTGTCAGGATATAACCATCGTTTTTAGTTGTATTATACATTGACTGAGTAATATCCATCAGGTAATATTTTCCGTTTTCGAGGTAGGTGTTAATGGCTTGCTGAACACCGTTAAGGTCAAGTGCATTGGCGGTTACCGGGCCATCGTATTGAGTATTGTTTGCTTTTTCAGAATATTGCCATTGGTGGCATCCACAAAATATATCCATTCCTCGAGAAAATTCGGACGGATAGTTATTTGGTAGGTCAAAGAAAATGTGTTAAAACTTTTTGGTATTTGGAAAATAACAGTGTCGACCTTCGGGCCATAATAATCCAGAAGCCTTTGGTATTCAGGAGAAAGATCCATTACTTTTGTCAGTTTACCAAGATCGGATTTGACAATATTAACCGCCTCATCCTTACCAATTATGGGGTTTGTATCGATATTACTTTGGATAACGGCGTACCGGCCATTCATTATTTCGTTTTTGTCTGAAAAGTGGAGGTAGAAATCGGAATTATAAACTTTAACACCTTTATACCTTTGATTGTAGCGGATATGGACATGGCCAAGTTCGTCCTCTGAATTCGAGGCAATTGTAAAACTATTGGCAGGATCTGAAATTTTTAGCTCCGTTTTCGCCTTTTCCAAAAAAGCGTGGCCTTTTTGGGTTGGACTTAATGCTGATGCAGATTTTAAACTACCTGCAGGTTTAACAATAAAAACTGACTTAACCGAATCCTGGGTTTTCAGATTTTTGGGAAAAGAGGCTGAGCTTGCTGATTTGTAGGGAGAAATGCTGAGAGAGGCTGATTTTAGCTGATTCTGTCCGGTAATCCTTTGGGCTTTGAAGGAGGGAGTGTGATGGACCGCAGCTTTTAATTGTTTTTTGTTTTTTAAAACTGGTGTTTGTGCATGTGCAGTTGTGAACAAAAAGGCAAAAAGTAAGGATAGGGGTAAAAATCTAATCATATAATTAATTTTTAATCAGAGACAATAAATAACCATGAAGTTTTTGATATGCTGGAGATAATTGATGGTCGTCGGCCCAGATAATTTGTCGTTTTAGTGTATCCTTTTGGAGTTCAATATAGCGCGAAATGTTACCGGGATTGCTTAGGGGCTGCTCCAGAAAACCAGTTTCCTTTATTAAATGATAAACACTGTCGACTTTGATTGCAGGTAATTTTTTTAATAGTTCGGGAGTTGCATTTTCTTTGGGTTGTTTTAATAATTCTCCCTTCTCATTAAATGTATAAACCGGGTTAATATTTGTAAACCCTCCAGTTTTACCAAATGTAATTGTGAAAGCTGGTATAGTATTTATTTTGCTTTTCTTACTTCCGCCGCACATTGAAAATAGCATGGCAAAAAGAAGAGGAGTGCATAAATTTTTATTTTCATAAACTGGAATAAGTTTGTTTTGTCAGACGGAAACATAACAAAAGTATGGAATTATAGTTGCTAAAAATATACCGAAAAAGGGGAAATATTTTTGGGATAATCTGGCAGCTATGCAAAAGTTCACGAAGAGGTTATTTATGATAAGTATAATGACCAATAATTTTGTATCTGAAAAGAACATCTTCCAGGACCTGACCAGCACCGATGTTATGAACAATCATAAACCGCGATCCGTCAGCCGATTTTTTGTTAACTACCAAACCGATATGTGTTATACTCCCCCCAAGATTCCAGCACACAATATCGCCCGGGTCATAATCACCGGGATTTAAAGTTACAGGCTTAACGCTCCCGTGTCGTTTAAAAAATACCATCAGATTCGGTACCCGGCGATGATCAATGTTGGTATCAGGTTTTTTAAGTCCCCAAATTTTGGGGTATGTGGAAAAGTTAACCTTCATATCTTCATGAACTTCTTTTTGGAGGTCGATACCCAGTTTACGGTAAGCCCTGATTATAACATCGGTGCAAACTCCCTTGTTGCTGGGAACATCGCCGTTTGGATAGGATATTTTAAAATACGCCGGGTCGTACATTACTTTCTGTTTGGTTAGTTCAAGGGCTGCGTCCGATAATTTTCCTGCAAAGGTTTGCTGTGCATACAATACCAGGGCCGGCGATATCAGAAAGAGCAGAATGAAAAATGTTTTTCTCATGTATGACTATGTTGATACCTTAAAAATTACGGATGGCTTTATATCTGCGACCCCAAAATTTCAGTCTGGTAAGAGAAGTGTAAACCATCATTCGCTCAAATATTTTAAAACGCATGGCATAATGCATAATTCTGTATAAAAGTGCAATTAAAATAAAAAAGATTGCAGTTTCTAGCAAAAACTGCAGTATTCCGTTTTCAATTTTGAAGAAAACCTTATCGAAATAGAGGTAGAATAATGGCATGATAAGAGAAAACACCAAAATGACAACTGCAACAAAGCCATGCGCTGTTTCGATCGATTTTTTCGGACAGTTACTCATGCATTTCATGCAGCTTTCGCATTTAAAAGTCCAGTAGGGACGGTTATCTATTTTTATAATGGCTTTAACCGGGCAGCTTTTAATGCAGAGGTCACAATCGTTGCAGTCGGAGGAGGTATAATAGCTTTTTGCAATAAAAAATCTTCCTATAA
>JAAUTT010000317.1 GCA_012031335.1 Bacteroidales bacterium
GACCTTTATGAGGCATATCCGGATTTTGATATTGATGTAGAATATGAACAAAACATTTTGCTTCAGCACGACATAATAATTATGCAACATCCTTTTTATTGGTACAGCGCACCTCCTATCGTAAAACAATGGATTGACCTGGTTTTTGAACATGGTTGGGCTTACGGTAAAAATGGCAAAGCCCTCGCAGGTAAAAAATTCATGAATGCCATTAGTACCGGTGGAAGGCAGGAAGCATATGTAAAAGGAGGGTTCAACCAATTCACCATTAGAGATTTTTTGGCACCATTCGAGCAAACTGCACGATTGTGTAATATGATTTTTCTACCTCCATTTGTTATACATGGAACTCACCTGGCTACTGGGACTGATATCGATCAATCAGCACAGCTATATCGATCTTTGTTGATAAACTTAAGCCGTAATACCCTCTCAATTGATCGTCTGGAAGAATTCAGTTATATCAATGAAATCATTCTCAATGACAACATAATTAAATCTTAATTATGGAAAATGGATTTCTTATTCAAGCTTTAATTTTTCTAGTAGCAGCAGTTTTTGTTAGTTCCCCTAGCTAAGAAAGCCGGTCTTGGTTCTATTCTCGGCTATCTTGTTGCGGGAATTATTATAGGGCCTTTTGTCCTTGGAGTTGTTGGAAAAGAAGGCCAGGATATTATGCATTTTGCCGAGTTTGGTGTTGTTTTAATGCTTTTTCTTGTTGGTCTCGAACTGGATCCCGACAGGTTATGGCGTTTACGAGTATTTGTTTTGGGAACAGGAGGTTTACAGGTCATTTTTACAACGCTTATTATTTTCGGAATTGGAATAGCAGTAAATCTCCGCTGGAATGAAGCGCTAGGTATTGGTTTAATAATATCCATGTCGTCCACTGCAATTGTACTGCAATCGTTGCAAGAGAGGAATTTATTGCAGTCACCGGCAGGGCAAGGTTCTTTTTCGGTTCTGTTGTTTCAGGATATTGCTGTTTATCCCCATTTTGGGCTATTCTACCCCTGCTTGCTTTTTCGGATGTTTCTCCAGACACAGAACAAACTGGTAAAAGTCTGATCAGTAATCTTCCTGGATTGCTTCAAACACTGGCTGTTCTTGGTGCCGTTGCTATAATTATAATATTAGGGCGGTTAATTATTCGGCCCCTGCTTGGTTTGGTGGCATCTACGCATTTGCTGGAATTGTTTACTGCCACAGCTTTATTGATAGTGGTAGGAATTACCGTTCTAATGGGGCTGGTGGGTATCAGTGCAGCATTGGGTACTTTTTTGGGTGGTGTTGTTCTTGCAAACTCCGAATACAGACATGAACTCGAAAGTGATATTGAGCCCTTTAAAGGGCTATTATTGGGCTTATTTTTTATGGCTGTTGGTGCCACTATTGATTTCGGCCTTGTTTTGACAATATTGGTCTTATTTTGGGAATTGTTATTTTGGTAATGACAATAAAAACCCATTGTTTTGGTTTTTTATTGCCTGGATGTTTAAAATTGAGCGCCGTCAGGGACTTCAAATGGCTTTCGGTTTGTCTCAAGTTGGTGAATTCGCTTTTGTGCTATTGGCCTCTACAGAACAAATAGGCCTATTTAGTTCAGAAACCAAAAATATTCTGATGGCTGTGGTTGCACTAACCATGGCCCTAACCCCTCTTTTTATGCTGGTTAACGAAAAGTTTATTTCTCCCAGAATAGGTAATACCCCTGAAGAAAAGATAAGACAACATGATAAGATAGATGAAAAGAATAAGGTTATTATAGCAGGCTTTGGCAGGTATGGAAATATCGTTGGCAGGTTTTTAAAAGCAAATGGCACCAATACCACCGTTTTGGATTTGGATAGTGATCGGGTTGAACTCCTGAGAAAAATGGGACTGAAAGTTTATTATGGTGATGCCATGAGGCATAGTCTTCTCAAGGCTGCTGGTGCTGATACTGCTGAAATGATTATTGTGACCCTCGATACACCCGAAAAATGCCTTCAGGTTGTGGAAACCGTAAAGAAACATTTTCCACATCTTCATATCCTGGTGAGAGCCTATGACAGAGCCGATACCTATGAATTTATGGATGCAGGAATTTTGCATATTTACCGGGAAACTCTGGACAGTGCGCTGCGGATGGGTGTCGATGCTCTTACCCTTTTGGGTTACCGTTCCTACCAGGTTAGAAGATCATCACAGATTTTCAGAAAGCACGATGAAAAAGCATTGAAACATCTTGCCTCAATGAGAAATAATAATAAGGAGTATATAAACTTAACCAAAGAAAAAATATCGGAGTTGGAAGAATTTATCAATGCCGATATACGTGAATCGGAAAAATCAAAGGATTCGGGCTGGGATGTTGAAAGTTTGCGCGAAGAAATAAGAAATTTGTATGGTAATGTAAAGACATAAAGGTATTTATATAACTATTTCACATTTAATTAAATCAAATTTTCGGGTAGGTATTTGTTATCATTACTGAATTTCCGGCAAAATCATGAATAGCTCTTCTGTTTTTGTTGAAAGTGACTGTAATAAATGATAACCAACCAAGAGATACCTTTATAACAAACCTGATCAGAGCCATATGGAAATAAATTTTTTTCTGAGGGTCATTAAATCTTCTCACACGGATATTGAGCAGAAGTTGTCCTATTGTGCATCCGGTACTCAGTAGCAGAGGTTCATAGAGTCCCAGTAAAAAAATAAAGAGAGTTCCTCTTACAAAATCCGGGACACTCTCAATTTTATCCAATATGGACGAAATACTAAATGCAAACAAGGTAATTACAATAGCATCAATCAATATCGAAGCATATCTTATTTTAATTGACGGTAAAACATATGTTTCCGAATGATCTGTAATTTCCTTTTTAATTGCTTCATTATCTGATGTAATAAAAGCTACTGAATCTGTTAATTCAGAATGTTGTATCTGTTCATCAGAAGTTAAATCCTTCATACAAACGGCGATTATAAGGTTAGGTTCTATTGGTTTTAATGATGTATGATACGATTATTCGAACACCTGGTTGTGATTTTATATCAAATTTGTTATCTCTGTTACTTGTTGGTGATTAAGGAGGTTATTGTAGGATTTTTTTAAGTTCTTGTAAATAAACAACATTATCGTTCATCCCATTGTGAGCCTGGTTTTTAAGAATGATTAACCTGTCTTCCGGTTTGAATATTTTTTGCAGTTTGTATGACGAACCGGTATATATTACTTCGTCCTTATCTCCATGAAAAATCACGACAGGACATTTTACCTTAGGCAAATACAGATCTGTTTGGAATTTATACCTTATTAAGAATCCGGGGAAAAAGGGAATATGTTTTTTGGCTACATCAGGAATATTATAGTAAGGCGCTTTAAGGATAAGTAACCCGGGATTCCTTTTGGCAGCAAGCCATGTTGCCGGGCCGGTACCAATGGAATAACCAATTATCACAATATTTTTCTCCGCATATTGCTTATGAAGGGTGTCGTAAAAAAGGGAAATGTCTTTCAAAAACTGTTTTTCGCTGATGATTTTCCGTCGCTCTTTCCATAACCCCGGTAATCGGGAATAAAAAAATCATAACCATTGGTAAGGTAATTTCCTGCAATCGAACCCCACATTGCATTTGAACCGGCATTTCCATGCAGATAAAGAACCACACCTTTGGGTGAATTCACCTTAAAATGAAGCCCATGCAAAGCGATTTTTTCATCCACTCTAATCCAGACTTCGCTATACGGATGATTAAATGCAAAACGAAAATCTCTTGGAAGTTTTTCCGGAAAGAACAGCATTTTCTCCTGCTGACTGGAAATAAGCAATGCAAGAGCTATAAGAATCAAAACAAAAACGAGGATATATTTCAGGATAACCATGTCGTACTTATATGATAGCAAGTTAATGAAATTTTTGCGGCTAAAGTTTTGACCAACTAATTGTCGCGCTATTTTTTAAAGGGAAAACCAGTACGATAGCTTAATTAGAAAAACATTATGTGGCGTAGTATCAAAAAGTTCTTTCATTTCGTTACGATACGAAAAATTGTTGTTAGATGTGTAGCTTGTTCTACCCTGCGACCAAACAAGGTATAGTGTTGATCCGGGCAAATATTCCCACCTTATTACCAGATTGGACCTGAATTCTCTGAAATTGAAATCGGGGTTTGATATAGCGTAGAGCGACGATGAATTGCCTGTTTCATTGATATTGTATTCGTTATTAATTTCATCCAGACTAATTTCTGTTTCACTAAATTCGTAGAAACGCTTTCTTAAAGTGTTGGCTTTAGGATCGGTAATTTTTTTAAAATGAGTGTATTTACCTTCAGAAGCAAATGGAGAACCATAATATTCAATGGTTAAAACTGGATTTATGGTATAATTTACACGGAAGGTAAAACTGGCAGTTTTTTGATTGATCTCTGCAAAAATATATTTGTATTCGTCATTGCTTTTAACCATACTGACATATTGCAGCAGGGAATTCTGTTTGTAGTATGATGGCTCAATAGAAACTGATATCGAATTTAAAGGGCGGAAATAAATTCCGGCTGATATTTCACTTGCCTTATTGCTTCGGGCATCGCCCAAACCCAGATAAGCTCCGGTGTAGAAGGATATTTTTTAGACTGATCAGTGCTTATATTTATGTTCATATCTTCCGACCCTGGTTTTATAAATGATGGTCCGCCTCTTAACAGTGATGTTGATACACTCTCGGCAGTGCGGGTAATATTTCCGTTAACACGCCAGCGATTTTTGAACTGCGAATTGAAGTTGAGGTTCGTATGTTTTGAAAGGAGTTCTCCACCAAAGTTCCAGTACATCCAGTAGTTGGTGTTGAGGTAAAAGTTATTGAAAATACTGAACGGATCGCGGATGTAATAGGCCACCCAGGTTCCATGATGGATAATATCGGTAGAACGCATGAATCCAATATCGTTGAATTCCAACCCCGGAGAGCGCAAGGTAACACTGGTTTCGAACTGAATTCTTTTCTTACTGCTTTTCCCCAGTTTTAACGTAGAACCAAATCCCGATAGTTTTCTTAATGAGGAATCAACTGACAGGTAATCTGCATCGGGCCTTTGAAAATATCGGGCCGACGATGTTTGTGTGGATACAATAGCATCTGTTTTTCCCCTTACATTGCTGAATTCCGCATTACCAGCAAAATACCAGGTACGCTCTTTCCAGTTATGCTGAAAATCTATACCTCCTGTATAAGCTGCTGTGTGCAGATAATCCATTGCCGGATTATTTATATCCCGGTTTACTGCAGTAAACATTGCTCCAACTATAGTTTTCCCTTTATCGATATCCTGCTGAACCCGGGCAACATAATAGTTGGTTAACGGTTCCACACTTTCTTTTCTTCGTTTACCGGCACTATCAATTTCAGCATATTCGTTGGCCGTAACACTTTCCATAATTCCTACAGACAGTCCTTTTTTAGTTTTTCCCGAGAGTTTCATGGCAGCAATTATGGAGGAAGATTCAGGTATTCTGAAGTGCTCATTTCCCGATGTGGAAGGCGAATGGTGAGGATATCTGCCAATACGGCGTGAGTAAAACAGATTATCAGTCCCCATATTTCCAATAACGATGGTGTTATTGGGTCGGAACTGATAAATATTTTTCCCTTCGATAAAGAAAGGTCTTCTTTCGGAAAATATGTTTCGAAAGCTGTAAGGTTAACTTCCGATGGATCAGCTTCTACTTGCCCGAAATCGGGATTAAAAGTAAAGTCCAGTGTCATATCGTTGGTGATAGCTACTTTTCCGTCGAGCCCTCCTGAAACCTTATTATTTTTCCCGTTCATAAAAGGGTTGCCTTCTTCTTTTTTAAATCGTTCGGTTCGACCCACTGTATATGGCATAAATTCTATCTGCCGTTTAGGTTTTATATTTTCAATTCCGTGAAGCTCTCCGAAAAGATGTATTTGACCT
>JAAUTT010000318.1 GCA_012031335.1 Bacteroidales bacterium
TATTTATTCTTCTCAAATATCCGGATGGGTTTTAATTATGGGTTAACAGACAAATTAATGATTGGAATCGGGTCTGAAAAGGACAGAAAACTGCAGGATTTACACTGGAAATATACTTTTCTGCAACAGACAAGATCAGGAAGTGTCCCTGTATCAATAAGTTATTTTGGTAATATTGCCTTAGACGCTCGTTCAAAAGAAAATTTCCTTACAGAAAATATTGAATATAGGTATATTCACAGGTTTTCTTATTTCACCCAACTAATTGTTGCGCGTAAATTCAGTGATGCTTTTTCGTTCCAGGTTGCGCCATCGTTCATATATTTCAATGCTGTTGAGCAGAGATATAATAATTACAATGTAGGCTTATCTGCCGGAGGAAAAATTAAGTTTTCACCTTCGTGGGGTGCAACATTCGAATACGACCAGGCTTACCTGAAAAGTGATACGGATGATGCTATCACACCTGAACCCAACTTTGCCATAGGATTTGAAAAAGGAACAGCAACACATTGTTTCCAGTTCTTTTTGGCAAGTTACAGGAGTATAATAAGCCAGTATAATATGGCAATGAATCAGGCAAAATTCTTCGAAGGAGGAATTTCCTTAGGTTTTAATGTAACAGTAAAATTTTAATTTGATCAAGCAAGTATTTTCAGGAACCATTTGCATGGACTCCAAAAATACTTGCTTCAATTCATATCCTTCATGAGGCAACTATACCTGACGTTCTGTTTATCATGTTTTATTTTTTGCATTTCAGTCCAAAGCTATTGTCAGACGGATGAAGCAGAAAACAATAATAAAAAGATTACCTACTTTAGAGAAGATAATGCAGCCTGCTTAAAATGTCATAGCAGTTATCATTATAACTTCCCCAATTCGGACAGCAGCAAAATAATTCGCAAGGAACTTTGCGATAATTATGTAATTGATACAATGTTATTTTATTCATCTAACCATAAAACATTTAAATGTATCGACTGCCATTCGGAAAGCTATGCTAAATATCCTCACGATGCCAATCTGAAAGCAGAAGAAGGTTGGACTTGCATGGATTGTCATGCAGGAGATGAAGCTTATGCAAAATACCATCTTTAGAAGAAATTTCATTACAATTCGAAAAAGTATCCATTACAAGGCCGACAAGGATGCTTTTACCTGCTGGCAGTGTCACGATCCGCACACCTATAAAACGATAGCCAGGGTAAGCAATAATATTCAAAACACAGTTTTGTACGATAACAACATATGTTTAACCTGCCATGCTGATATTAATCGCCTGGAAGTATTAACCACCAAGGATAAAGCTAATATAGTCCAGAAACACGAATGGCTTCCAAACCAGGAACTCCATTTCAAAAATGTTCGATGTGTTGAATGTCATGCCAGATTAAACGATACTTTGATGGTTTCGCATATGGTTTTACCCAAGGCCAATGCTGTGCATTTATGTGCCGAATGTCATTCTCAGAATTCTCTTTTGATGGCTTCTCTTTACAAATATAAAGTGAGAAAAAATCGTCAGGAATATGGCTTTCTGAACAGTGTTATATTAAATGAGTCTTTTGTTATAGGAGCAAACCGGAATTACTATTGAACGTGATTAGTATTTCCATAGCAATTCTTACGATCGCTGGCATTTTTATACATCTGCTCATTAGAATTTTTAAAAGATAATAACTGTAATGGAAAAGATATATTATTACCCTGTTTGGATCAGAATCTGGCATACAATAAATGCACTTATGTGCCTGCTGCTCATAATTACCGGTATGAGTATGCAGTACTCAAGTATCGAGAATCCCTTTATTCGCTTTGATATTGCCGTTGCCTGGCACAACGTTGGAGGAATTGTGATTACAATTAACTACTTCATATTTCTGATTGGAAATAAGATCTTTACGAATGGAAAACATTACACCATCCATTGGAAAGGATTCTGGCCAAGTCTTAAGAATCAGTTCACCTATTATATGTATGGGATTTTTTCAGGTAAAAAAGCACCCTATCCTATTAACAGTGAAAGAAAATTCAATCCATTACAGCAGTTTTCTTATTTTCTGATTATGTATGGTATCGTACCTGTATTATTCGTGACAGGTTGGGCAATGTTGTTTCCCGGAGTTGTGGTTAATGATTTTTTTGGAAGTAAAGGATTGTTTGTCTCAGATCTTCTTCATGTTATTTCAGGTTTTATTGTATCACTGTTCATGATTGTGCATATCTATTTTTGTACAATCGGTTACAAAGTTAGTAGTCATTTTAAGGCTATGGCAACGGGTTTCCACGAGGTTCACGAATAAGAAGCAATTTCTCAAATCATAAAAGTTGGTTATGGAAAAAGGCGAAGAAAAAAAAAACCAGAAGAAAATTTTTAAAACTCGGTCTTGGAGCAGGAGCGGCATCAATTGCAGGATTAGCCGGCGCGAAGCTTATTTCAGCTGAGAATCCCACACAGGCTGAAGTGCCGGGAGAAACCATCAAAGTATTGACAGCCGATGGCAAATTGGTAGAGGTTGCTAAAACGAGTATATTACCAGCTAAAGATGTATTTATTGATCGGAAGGAAGCTCATAAGGAATACCCGGTCGTAAATTTGTTATGGTGATCGATCTGGCAAAATGCAAAATGCCCGTAAATGTATCGAAGCTTGTCAGGAAGGGCATAAATTACCAAATGACCATGAATGGATGAAAATCTATCTGATGAAAGAATCGGATGGTACAGCTCCATATTGGTTTCCAAAGCCCTGCTACCATTGCGACAATCCTCTCTGTGTAAGTGTATGTCCTGTAGGAGCAACCTATAAACGTTCGGATGGCATTGTTCTGGTTGATACTGAAAGATGCATTGGATGCAAATTTTGTATGACGGGATGCCCTTATTCTGCAAGGGTATTTCATTGGAAAAAACCGGAAGGAGTTACAGATGAGAACCAGCCATATTCTCCCGAAACCAATGTACCTCCGGTGGAAGGAACAGTTGGAAAGTGTGTTTTTTGTCCTGATAAACTGCGCAATAATGAACTGCCACGATGTGCCACTGCCTGTCCTATGGGCGCTATTTATTTTGGCGATGTACTGGAAGATGCTATCACAAATGGCACCGAAACTGTTCGCTTTAGTGAAATAATGATGGAAGAAGTGGGTACCGGCATCTGGAACATTTAGGAACTGAACCATCGGTATTTTACCTGCCTCCAACACAACGGCAGTTCCCTTGGGAAAGAGGTTATGAAAGTCTGCCCGATTCCATTAAAGAACGCTACGACAATATTGATATTATAAAGGAAACTTTTAAAAAGGACTCAAATCCCTCGTAGACTATGGAAAAATCATCTGATGTTTTTATTGAAGGAATTTGCCCCGCAACTTGAATCCCCTACTAAAAAATGGTGGATCATATTTGGGGCAATGTTATTACTTTTTGCATTTGGGATTTATGGTCTTGTGTATCAGATATTGCACGGTCATGATGTAACCGGAATGCGCGATCATGTGGTTTGGGGTGTTTACATCGTAAACTTCATTTTTTTATGGGTCTCAGTTATGCCGGTGCAATTATTTCAGGTGCACTTCATCTGATGAAAACTGAATGGCGTAAACCAATCATCCGCATGGGTGAGCTTATAACGGTAATTTCACTGCTGATTGGCCCTTGCTTCATAATTTTCTGCGTTGGCCGATTTGACCGGTTGCATTATCTTTTGATCTATCCCCGCATACAATCGCCGATTACCTGGGACGTAATTGCTATCATGACCGATATAGTTGGGTGTTTAATTTATTTATACCTCTCATTTATAGAAGATTTCGCAAAATTAAGAGATTATACAGGTTTAAATGTTCCTGCCTGGAAAAAGAGATTATATACTTTTCTGGCTATGAATTATAGAGGAACGCCAGAACAAGCAAAGCTGATCAGGCGATCAAAAAATATTATGGCAGCCATGATTATTGCCATAGCAATTATTGTATACTCAGTACTGGCATGGATCTTTGGGGTAACGCTTCAGCCGGGTTGGCACAGCACTATTTTTGGTCCTTATTTCGTGATAGCAGCAGTATATTCCGGTACAGGACTTCTGATCATTTTGATGTGGATCTACCGAAAAATTTTCAAACTCGAAGAATATATCACAACCAGGCATTTTACTAATGTTGGAGTTCTACTGCTCATTTTAGGAGCTTTTTATGGATACTTCACATTTAGCGATTATTTAACCAAATGGTATGGCTCGGTAAGAATGGATAAACTATTGATCGACACACTATTTAAGCAATACTTCTGGGAATTTGTTGTTGCTAACTATGCCGGAGTAATTATTCCAATGGTTATCATAGCTTTTAAAAAATTGCGAACTGTCAATCTCATTACCTTTGGAGCACTGGTTACTCTTATATCTCTCTGGTTTAATCGTTACCTCATAGTTGTTCCAACATTGGAAACTCCGTTCCTACCCATTCAGGATAACAGACTGGCGTGGCTTAAATATTCACCTACCTGGGTTGAATTTTCGCTGGTTTTGGCAGGTATCGCAATTTTTGTTATCTTAATGATGCTTGCTGCTAAATTTATTCCTATCGTTTCCATATCCGAAATGACAGAAAAAGATGAAGATCAAAGTGTGGCAACTAATTCTTTATAATTTATGAACAAAAACATAATCAAAATAATATTTTCAACTTTCATTCTGACTGCGCTGAATTTATCGGCACAGGACAATGCATCAGCTGAAAAGAAAACTCCGGATCTTACATTTATCTGTAAAAAAATCACCAATGGCGGATTTGAGTTAAAATCGCGTTTGTCTCTTTATGAGAATAAAACGGATATACCTGTGATTGGAGCCAAAATTAATTTCATATTCGGAACAGATTCACTTGTAAAAATTGAAAATAACTTAACTGATAAACATGGGTATGCAATTGCATATGTTGATTCAGGTGTGAACCTTCCAAAAGATAAAATTGGTATAATCACAGTTACGGCAGATTTTGCCGGGAACGAAAAATATGAAGCAACCAGCACGGAAGTAATGTTTACTGAAACTAAAATTGGAGTTAGCTTTGAGTTTGTCGATTCAATTAAAACTGTTTTTGTGGAAGCTTCTAAAATATTATTTGATGGTTCCAGCGTCCCACTTTCTGAGGAAATGGTTACTGTTTCTGTTCAACGTATGTTTAGCAGATTACCTATTGGTGATGTAACACTTGACGAAAACGGGAAAGGTTCAATTGAGTTTCCAGGCAGCATTCCCGGCGATTCTCTTGGAAATCTGGAAATAGTTGCCTTTATGGCAGACCATGAATTATATGGAAATATCGAATATGCATCCAATATTAAATGGGGAGTCCCCAAACAGGAAGTGCTTTTTACACACAGAGCTCTTTGGACACAAATTGCTCCTTTATGGATGATTGTAAGCCTAACGGTATTATTAACAGGAGTTTGGGCACATTATATCTTTGTAATCATACAATTAATTTTAGTAAAAATTAAAGGAAAAAAACCTGTAGTTGAATAATTATTAAAAGGAGGTAAATATGAAAAAAACGTTGAAATTTTTAGCAGCCACTGCAAGCATAGCATTGGCATTGGTTATTCTGATGTCGTTTATTAATTTTCAGCCTAAACCTTGGGAAGTTCCGGCTAATTACAAAACCATGAAAAATCCGGTTAAATCTACACCCGAATCAATTGCATCGGGAAAAGCTCTTTATAACCAACATTGTGCATCCTGTCATGGTAAAAAAGGTTTAGGAGATGGCCCAAAAGCCCGTACCCTCGATACACCTTCAGGGGATATGTCGGGAACAGCTTACCAGGGACAAACTGATGGAGAACATTTCTACAAAACAAAGTTTGGTCGTGGTGATATGCCTAAATACGACAAAAAATATCTGATGAAGATATGTGGAGTATGGTGAATTATATGCG
>JAAUTT010000319.1 GCA_012031335.1 Bacteroidales bacterium
CAATCCAACCGATTATCCTTTTGCAATTGTTGATAAAAGCTGGATTGATATAAAGACGAATTAATATAGTGATTTGATAATAGTTAGAATGGCTCCTTGCTGAAATAGCAAAGGAGCTTTCGTTTTTTGAAGGAATGAGATAATCTAAAAACAGTTTTTCAAAGCCAGACAATTGTTTCCCGGTAGTGATCTGTTTCTCCTGACCTGAAAAATTATCACAAAAATGTCGATTGTAATCGACATTAATATTGTATTTTTGTCATATTAAATCGACATATATGGAAATTTTATTTGAATTTCAGGAAAATCTTTTACGGCCGGTAAAGAATGATTTCCGGAGATACTTGCATAGCCAGATTAACTGGAATCAAAGAATGATCGCGATAAAAGGCCCCCGGGGTGCAGGAAAAACTACGCTGATGCTACAGCATTTAAAGCATGACCTTGGACTGCCTACTGAAGCCTTATATATTACTGCTGACCATACATGGTTTTACAATCATACTTTACTGGATACAGCGAATGATTGGTACAAGCAGGGTGGAAAAATATGTTTATAGATGAGGTTCATAAATATGAAAACTGGTCAGTTGAGTTAAAGAACATTTATGATGGATTTCCCGAAATGCAGGTTGTTTTTTCTGCATCTTCAGCATTGGATATTTATCGTGGCGAGGCAGATTTAAGCCGAAGAGTTGTGAGTTATTTGCTGGCGGGGCTTTCTTTTCGGGAATATTTAAACTTTACCAATGGGTTGAGTTTTGAAGCATTCAAAATTGAGGATATCAACAATAACCATCCAAGCATAAGCCGGATGCTCACTGAAGGTTTTCGTCCGCTGCCGGCATTCCGCAAATATTTGGAAATAGGTTATCTGCCAATTATTGTTGAGGGGGAAGATACCTATTTGATGAAATTGAATCAGGTAATCAATACTATTGTGGATACCGACCTGGCTTATATTGCTTCATATAATTCAGGTACGGCAATCAAGGTTAAAAAATTGTTGGGAGTAATAGCCGAATCGGTTCCCTTTAAACCTAATATTGCGGCACTTGCCAGGAAACTTGATTTGAGTCGTGATAGTGTCTATCAATATATCTATCAGTTGAAAGATGCACAGTTGCTTAATACGCTGAGCTCAGAAGGAAAAGGGGTATCAACTTTGCAAAAGCCTGATAAAATATTTTTGGAAAATACCAATCTTGCTTTTGCTCTAAAAGAAAAACCTGATATTGGGAATATCAGGGAGACATTTGTTTTAAACCAACTACTCAATGCGGGTTTAAAGGTGAATTCTCCGGCGGAAGGTGACTTTGCCGTTAGAGGATTAACAATCGAGGTTGGCGGTAAAGGCAAAAATTCTTCCCAGATAAAACATTTGGATAATTATTTAATTGCGGCGGATGATATTGAAACAGGAAGGGGAAACAAAGTTCCAATCTGGCTATTGGGATTTTTATATTAACAATCAATATCCCTGTTTTTGATAGTCCAAAAAATCTAAACCCTGCTTGCCTGATACTTAAACCGGTATTCCTGTGGTGTGCGGTCTTTGATATTTTTAAACTGGCGGTTGAAATAGGGCACGTTCTGATACCCGCAGTTGTAGGCGATTTCGGAAACTGACAGCTGTGTGTTGATGAGCATTTTGCAGGCAAAGCCAATACGTACTTCGTTTAATATTTCCGAGAATGTTTTGCTGGTAGAACGTTTCAGGTAACGACAAAAAGCTGATGGGTTCATGTTTGCAAGCCTGGCAGCTTCATCGAGACTAAAATCGCGCTGGTGGTTTTTGATGATATGGTTAAAAATATCGCTTACCCGTTCTTCGTTGCCCACTTTGTGCGCTTCGCAAAATCCGGAACTTGCAAGTAAAAGGTAATCTTTGGCTTCGCTCATCTGGCATAGAATTTCAATAAGCAGCAGTAATCGGCTCCAGCCTGACAACTTAGTGAGACGGACAATTTTTTTTCCTATTACCCTGGCTTCGTCTCCTCTTATCTGAATTCCCTGCGATGCCTTTTTTAAAAGGTCTCGGATAGGCTTTGATTCGGGAAGGTTTAGAAATTTCTCACCCAGGAAATCTTCAATAAACTGAATTAACACCACTTTGGCCTTGATATTAGGATTGCCCTCGAAGTAAATGTCGTCGCTTTGCCAGTAATGTGGGAGATGGGGACCAACCAGCACCAGGTCGTTGTTCCCGAACCGGCGGATGCTGTCGCCTACGAAGCGTGTGCCACTGTTTTCAACATTATAAAGAAGTTCATACTCCTTATGAAAATGAAACTGATTATAGGTATGCGGAACTTCTGCATATCTTGCCAGAAAGGAGTTCTCGCCCATCTGGGTTTCTTTCTCAAGAAAAATCGGTTTCATAACAGCGTTATACTTAAATTAAAATAATTGTTTATCGAAGGCTGTTTTAGGCAAATATAGTGCAAGAACTGGCAAATAGTATATAATGCCAAAAGTTTATTATTATATAGTTTTGATAGGGATTTTTGATAAGCATAGATTTTTAAGTTACGCATTCTTTCTCCCCTCTCTTTCAGGAGAACTTAGCGAAGCGATCTCACGACCTAAGGGAGTAGCGGCTGGGGGTGAGGTTGTTCAGCAGTATTTTGGATTTAATAATCAGTTAAAAAGCAAAAGCCTTCTTAAAAATTTTAATACAAACAATATAATGGTTACACATTTACAAAACCTGGATTATGTGGCAATAGGTATCTACATCTTGCTCATGGCAGGTATTGGATTTTCCTTCGGATGGTTTATAAAAGACATCGGCTCTTATTTTAAAGGCAGCGGAGCCATTCCGTGGGTCATGTCTACCATCAGCAATTTCATGGCGTTGTTCAGTACTTTTGTTTTTGTGGCTTACGCCGGAATTGCGTATGAGCATGGATTGGTAGCTGTTACGGTTTTCTGGTCAACGGTGCCGGCCTGTATTATTGGTGGTGTTTTTCTGGCCAAGCGGTGGCGGCGTACCGGTCATACCACCCCAATGGAATACCTCGAGCAGCGGTATAACCTTTCGGTTCGTCAAACCATCACCTGGTTCGGACTCATCATGCGTTTTCTCGATAATACGGTTCGTTTATATGCCATTGGCGTTTTTATTACCGTGGTAACTCCCGTTTCGCTGGAGTGGTCTATTGTTATTTCGGGTATTATTGTCACTATTTTCAATGTTATTGGCGGGGTTTGGTCGGTGGTAGTGATGAGTACGGTTCAGTTTGTAATACTCATTCTGGCGGTGATGATCCTGTTTCCGCTTTCGTTAATGGAAGTGGGTGGCTTTAAGGAACTTTACACTCGTTTACCCGAACATCTTAACTGGTTCAATGGGCCAAAAGGCAACCTCGTATGGCTGGTGGTATTTTATTTTATGATTATTGTAAAATATAACGAAAACTGGACTTTTATTCAGAAGTTTTTATTGCGTGAGGGATGAAAAGGCTGCCATGAAAGTAGGTGTTGGTAACGGGTATCATTGTTTTTTGTGTTTACCCCCATATTTTTGCTTCCGGCCGTGGCTTCCAAATTGATTGTTCCCGATCTTGCCGATCCCGAAATGGCTTATGTAGTGGTTTCTAAAATATTGCTCCGGCCGGAATCATGGGTATTCTGTTTTCGTCCATGTTTGCTGCAACCATGTCGTCACTCAATGCCGAGTACAATATCATGTCGGGTGTTTTAACCAACGATGTGTACAAAAGGCTTATAAACCGCAAGGCAACCGAGAAGCAGTTGATGTGGGTGGCAAGATTGACAACCGGTCTCATTGGGTTATTGATAATTGTCGGAGGTTTGTTTATCCGGCATTTTGGCGGAGCTTTCGAAGCCAACAAGCTTTTTACCGGTATTCTGGCTATCCCGCTTGGTTTTCCGCTTTTATTCGGCGTGGTATTTAAAAGACCTAATGCCTCAGCTTCTGTTTTAACCATACTAATTGGTGCTATTTCGGGCGTGATACTGAATGCAATACCCACTCTTTCATGGGAAATGGCTACTTTTATCGAGACCTGCATTTGTGCGGTAGTGTACTTTGTTCCGGGCTATTTTATGAAACCGTCCGATAGCCAGACGCAAAAAGTTGATGCCTTCTTTCAAAAAATGAATTCTCCTATCCGCGAAGAAGATAAGCCCAACACAACCTTTGAATACAAGCGGATGCTCTCTTTCCTGTTTATATTCTCTTTCCTGATTTCGGGTGGTTTGTTTGCCGGAATGAGTATTCCTTCCCTGCATTTGATGAGTGGAAAACTGAGCATGCTTGCCGGAATGTTGTGCATTGTGGGTGCCGTTGTATTGTGGGTTTATTACAAAAGAGTAATTGAAAAAACAAAATAGCAAATGAAGAGATTTATCGATCACGATTTTCTGCTTACAACCCGCACCGGACGAAAGCTTTTCCACGAAACAGCTGCTGGTTTGCCGGTAGTAGATTATCACAATCATCTCAATCCGCAGCATCTTGGCGAAGATAAACGGTTTTCGAACATTGCTGAACTTTGGGTAACCGGCGATCCTATAAGCACCGGGCGATGCGTATCAATGGTATTCCTGAAGATGGCATTACCGGGACGGCTTCGGATTTCGACAAGTTCATGAATTGGGTGAAGACCATTCCCAAAACTTTGGGAAATCCGCTCTTTCACTGGACTTGCATGGAGATGTCGCGCGTTTTTGGTGTGGACGAAATGCTGACTGAAAAGAATGCCGAAAAATATGGAATCATTGTAATGCGAAATTGCAGGAAAATGATTTTAGCGCCTTAGGCTTACTTCGTCAATTCAAAACCGAAATTGTTTGTACTTCCGACGACCTGGCCGATAATATTTCTTTTCATCGGGTTGCCTCTCAACAGGGTTTAAAAGTGTTGCCCTCGCTTCGATCCGATTCTATTCTTGCTTTTGACTCCCCTGCGTTTGAGTCATGGCTCACGAAATTGTCGGAAGGGAATGCCATTAAAACCTCACCGGTTATAAAGAATGCATTATCAATAAACTGAATGCCTTTGAAGAAGCAGGATGTCGCCTCGCCGATCATTCTCTGGAAGGTGGATTTGTATTTGTTATGCCTGACGATCTTGAAGCAGAAAAGCAATTTAAGCAGGTAATGAATGGGGAGGCAATTTCAGCTCCGGAGCTGGTTAACCTCAAATCGCATTTGCTTGTGTTTCTTGGAAAAGAATACGCGAAGCGCAAGTGGGTGATGCAATTGCATATGGGTGCCCACCGCTATACAAGTTCAAGGCTTCGTAAATTGGCGGGCCCTGCCGGAGGTTATGCCTGTCTGGGAAAAGCATGCGATATTGGCAGTCTTGCTCAGTTTCTCGATTCGCTGGAGCTGGACGATCTGTTGCCCAAAACGATTCTCTATACACTGAACCCTGCCGACAATGAAGCTTTCACGACTTTAACCGGATCGTTTGCCCAGGATGGTATGGCGGGAAAAATTCAATTTTGGTCCGGCCTGGTGGTATAACGATCACTATGAAGGGATTCGGCAGCAGTTAATTTCACTTTCCTCGTACGGACTGATGAGCCATTTTATTGGCATGACAACCGATTCACGAAGCCTGCTCTCATTTTCGCGGCATGAGTACTTCCGCCGGGTGGTCTGCAATCTCATCGGGGAGTGGACTGAAGCCGGCCTCCTGCCGGATGATACTGAGTTGCTGAATGGTTTGGTTGCCGATATTTCATATTACAACAGTAAGAGGATGATGGATGGGGGGGATGCAGTTCGGCAGTCGACAGTCGACAGTCCACAGCCAAGACAGAATACAGGACTTGGGGCTAATGACGGAGGGTAAAGTCGATAGTTGAAAGTCGACGGTCCTCGGTAAAAGCCAGAATTGTTTAACAACTGAGGCTGCAAAGGCTGAAGGCCTTGGATAACCTAGCCCGGGGCAAAGCCCCGGGAAA
>JAAUTT010000320.1 GCA_012031335.1 Bacteroidales bacterium
GAAATTAAAGTGAATACACTTCAAAGATTGAACCACCAGCTCCGAATAACTTATCGAAAGTAAAGAATATAGTTGCTGTTGCTTCGGGGAAAGGTGGGGTCGGAAAATCAACTGTAGCAGTTAACCTGGCCATATCTATAGCAAAACTGGGATATTCAGTAGGATTAATTGATGCCGATATTTACGGACCTTCGGTTCCCAAAATGTTTGGAGTAGAAAATGTACGTCCCGAAATCAAATCGGGTGAAAAGGATGATATTATTGTTCCTGTTTCAAAGTATGGTGTAAAATTGTTGTCGATAGGTTTTTTTGTAAGCGATAAAGATGCGCTTGTTTGGCGCGGTCCAATGGCTACTACGGCATTAAAGCAATTAATCAACCAGGGGGAGTGGGGGAGTCTCGATTATCTTTTATTTGATCTCCCTCCAGGTACAGGCGATATACATCTTACCCTTGTTCAGGAAATGGCAGTAACAGGTGTGGTAATCGTGAGTACTCCTCAAAAAGTCGCTCTGGCCGATGCTATCAAAGGTATAGCCATGTTCCGGGGAGAAAAGGTAAATGTTCCGGTATTAGGACTGGTTGAAAATATGGCATGGTTCACACCAGCCGAGCTACCCAACAGCAAATATTACATTTTTGGTAAGGAGGGTTGTAAAAACCTTGCTGAAGATATGCATATTCCGCTTTTAGGGCAGATTCCTGTTGTACAGAGTATCTGCGAAGGAGGTGATTCGGGCCAGCCGGTAAGTCTCGACCACGATTCTCCTGTTGGAGCTGCTTTCAGGCAACTTGCCGAAAATACTATCCTTGAAGTGGATAAGCGGAATTCCACACTCGACCCGACACGAAGGGTACAGATGTTAAAAAAATAGAGTTTAGTGGTTTGGCTATATTATTTATTGTATGCTAATTAATAAAATAGATATGACCCAGGTTGAGAAAGTCCAGTTGATGGAAAGGATTAATTCTACCATAGATGGTCTCCGCCCTTACCTACAGGCTGATGGTGGAGATATTACCGTTGAAGATGTTACCGAAGAGAAAGTTGTAAAGGTGAAGTTTGCCGGGGCATGTATTACCTGTCCATTTAGCTTTAGCACCTTAAAAGCCGGAATTGAGCAGGCACTTATGAAAGAAATTCCCGAAATACGAGAAGTAGTTTCGGTGGATTGATTTTATTCCGAAAATGGTCTTACCTGTTTTATGTATAGTTTTCGTTTACCATTCACTGAGGAATCAATTTTAAATTCAATATCAAGAGGAAAGCATTTTTTAAGCTGATTACAATAATGAGCTTCTATGCTTCTGCAAGTATTTGCCAGGTTGATAATTTCATCGCTGGTTAAAACAAGGTCGGTTACTTTGTCTGGGAGGTTCGATTTATTGATATATTCTATTCGGTTCAGATAAGGCTCTTCCATTGTATAATAAAGTACCTGTTCGGGGAGGATGTCAATCTCAGGACGTACAACACTGTATTCAAGAAACTGGCTGTTGATTGTATAAGCAGGGATATTATCATTATAAAGATTGATTGTTATTACAACACCATTGGCGTCTTCAGCAGGAAAGGAACGATGAACAAGTATGCCCATTGCCAATGAATTATGGTCTATTTTAAAATAATCTCTTTCTTCAAATGCCCTGTAATTCCACAAACTGGCCCAAACCTTTTTAATAGCTTTTTCAACTGATTTATCGGTATCGCCGGGTATTCCTGTGTACGAATCGTACAAACCAGCACCGTTAAAACCTTCCACATCTTCGGCATTGGTAGATGAGCGAAACCTAAAGGTCTGAAAACCTGTTTCCAAAAGTCGGGCATTAACCAAACCATGAAGTGCCGGATCCAATGGAAAATGTTTAATGGTATCTCTGATTTGCTTAAGTCTCATTTCGCGGTAAGAGGCATCCTTTTAAAATTAGCTTCTTCAAGCGTTTCGCGGATAAAGCCCAGTAAGCCATTTTGCTTAAGATGATGATAATAATAAAAAAAAGGTATAGCAAAACATCCTTCAGGAACAGTTACTCCTGGTATTTTTTTTAATTCGGCGAAATTAGAAGCTTTCCCACCTATAGTTTTAACTCCGGAGTTAGCTGTATTCGCAAGATCAATAATCCCGGAAGTCAAGGTATCAATCTGAAGTTTTATGATGACGGAAGGTTCATGGCTTTTCCAGTAATTTTCTGCCTCCTGGATGGACGTTTCCCGCAGAGAATAAAAGCTGCTGTTAACATCCAGGCGAACGAGTTTTCCGTTAAGCCTGTTTAATGTTTCATTTTCCCAACCGCTACGAAGCGCCATATTTGGGGTATTCCGGTTACGGCTTAAGATGTTTATATGACTTAGAGGAGTTTGAAACCGGGTAGTAATGATTCCTGCAACTACCGGTATATCGTTAGGAATACCATTCATCAGAGCGATATCGTGCCGCCCCAGATATTTTGAAGAAACTTCCTGCCAGTCGGTTTTTTCAGGTATCCCGTACTGCCAATCCGGGATTCAGCGACTGATAATCTTGCCCCTTGAAAAGCTCCTCAGATTGTATTGAGGGCACTGTTGTGCAAGCTTCCCAGGATTGAGTGTTAGGATAAAATTTCAATGATGACCCAAAATAAGTAGTTTCTGCTATTTTCTGGTGAACAGTCCTGATTTCCATGCAATCAAGTTCATCGGCTGCAAAGAATTCCATGGTATAAGTATCAGATGACAAATAGTGATTTACCGATCCCAGAATAAAAATACGCTGGGGGTTGTGGGTGTATTGTTCTCTGTTAAATGCATACAAACCTTTACTATACTTAAACACAGCAGATGCAAATTCGTAATGATACAGATACCGGTTTGAATTGATATAATAAATTTTCCTTGCATTAATATCATAAAGAAATTTGATTGACGTGACTCCGTTATAAGTGTCGTTTAATGGTTTTCCTTCATAATTATTAAAAGTTGATGTGTCGGGAATTGATTGTATAAAATCTGCAAAAACAGTACTTACATGTTTTAGATAGTAATAATTTGCTTGTCCGTTTTTTAAATAAAATAGCTGGGAATCATAGCCTTTCCTGGTTATTTTTATCTGAACCGATTCCTCCAGGCCAAGCTCTCCCAAGTTGAAAAATAATACATTTTCAATTACCTGAATCTTAATTGTTTTGCTATTGCGAGGACTGCTTATCCTGAGAAAATACATCCCGGAAGTTAAAGCCGGAAATGTAAAATCACCTTCGGGTGTTGTTCCTGAAATACTTCCGCCAGCCTTTCGGCCTTTTACATCAAAAAGATTTATGGAAACCGGAAATGAAGAAATCCAGTGTATCGTCCTGTCGTTATATGAAAATACAGCTTTTGTATTTGAATCGATCAATGAATCGATAACATCCGGATTAAAACTGAATTTGCCGAAGGTATTGGTAACAGTTTTGACATTAGTGCCTGGTACAACAATTTCAGCTTGATTAACCGGTTGATTTGTAGTACTGTTGTATACATATCCTGAATAGTTTGTCTGGCCATTGGCTTTATGGGTAATAAACTGAGAAAGTATTCCCCAAAATAATGATAACTGATTTACCCATTGGTGCTGCCGTTAAATATTCAAAAGTAGGTATTTAAAAAAACTATATCCTATTTATAGACTAGCATACTGTTTTCTGGTTGCGTTTGGCAATAACATAACTTTAAAGAATTAGGCAGATAAGCCGAATTTTATTATTATTGGATTTTTTATGCGGAACAAAGTTCTAAAGTCGTCTGTTATTTTAAATACGAATTAATCATGAAGTTTTGTTTAGTTATTAGCTTTCTTTTGGTAGTTTTTTGTTCCTTTTCGCAGGAGAAATCCCTCCAAACCGCTGGTAATCCTGTATTCCCCGGATGGTATGCCGATCCCGAAGGAGTTGTATTTGATTCACTTTACTGGATATATCCAACTTATTCGGCACCCTATGATAAACAGGTGTTTTTTGATGCCTTTTCGTCGCCCGACCTTATTAACTGGACGAAGCACAGCAGGATAACCGACACAACTATGATTAAATGGGTGAAAAGAGCATTATGGGCTCCTGCCATCGTAGAAAAAGAGGGGAAGTATTTTTTATTTTTCGGAGCAAACGATATTCAAAATGATAATGAATATGGAGGTATAGGTATTGCCGTATCGGACAAACCTTCCGGGCCCTTCCGGGATTACCTGGGGAAACCCCTGATCGGTAAATTTATCAATGAAGCCCAGCCTATTGATCAGTTTGTGTTTAAGGACGAAAATGAATATTACATGATTTATGGTGGCTGGCGAAAGTGCAATTTTGCCCGGCTTAAGAATGACTTTACCGGTTTTAAAACTTTCGATGATGGTGAGCAATTTAAGCCAATCACTCCCGAGGGATATGTAGAAGGTCCATTTTTGTTTAAAAGGAACAACAAGTATTATTTTATGTGGTCGGAAGGCGGGTGGGGAGGTCCAAATTATTCGGTTGCATATGCTATTGCTGATTCACCACTGGGCCCGTTTAAGCGGATTGGCAAAATTCTTCAGCAGGACCCTGCTATCGCAACCGGGGCTGGTCATCATTCAATTATTCAGGTGCCGGGAACAGATATCTGGTATATTGTTTACCATCGGCGGCCATTAGGTGAAACAGATGCCAATCACCGCGTAACCTGTATTGACAGGATGTATTTCGATGAAAAAGGAATGATAATTCCTGTTAAAATAACCTTTGAAGGTGTTGATAAACAATTGCCCACGGCCGTAAACAAAAAGTAATATTCAAATTGTTTAAGGGCTGTAGTAGTTACAAAAAAATCATTACTTTTAGCAGCACGTATTGAAATAACTCTAATAACTAATTTATGAACTCAAACCAAAAAAGTTACACTTTACCAATTATCATGATGATCTTACTTTTCGGTATGATCTCATTTGTAACAAATTTAGCAGCCCCCATGGGTATCGTATTGAAATCCCAGTTTAACGTTTCCAATGCTCTCGGAATGTTAGGGAATGCTGCTAATTTTATTGCATATGCTGTTATGGGAATACCCGCAGGAATTCTGCTACAAAAAGTGGGATATAAGAAAACTGCTTTATTAGCTATTGTAATAGGTTTTGTTGGAGTATTTATCCAATACCTTGCAGGACATTCGGGCCCTTCATCAGCTTTTGTTGTTTATCTTTCAGGTGCATTTATTGCCGGTTTCTCCATGTGTTTATTAAATACAGTTGTTAACCCAATGTTGAACACACTTGGTGGTGGCGGTAATACAGGAAACCAGCTTATTCAGGTTGGCGGATCGTTTAACTCTGTAATGGCAACCATTACACCTATGTTTGTTGGTATTCTGATTAGCGATGTTACAAAAGCTGTTATTACCGACATTTTCCCAGTTATGTACATTGCTATGGGTGTTTTTGCTCTTGTGTTCTTTATCTTATATTTTGTAAATATTCCTGAACCTCATGCTCAACAATCGTCCGAACCCCTTAAAAAATTAATGTCGGGTGCTTTGAAATTCCGCCATTTTATTTTAGGAGCTGTTGGTATTTTTGTTTACGTAGGTGTTGAAGTCGGAACTCCAGGTACATTGAACCTGTTCCTGACTGATACTACTGGTAAAGGTGTTGGTATTGATCCTACAATAGCCGGTTTCGTTGTAGGTACTTATTGGTTTTTAATGTTAATCGGCCGTTTGTTAGGCGCAGCTATTGGAGCAAAGGTGTCAAGTAAAACAATGCTTTCAGTAACTTCTGCTTTAGGTATAGTTCTTGTTTTGGGTGCTATATTTTCCTCCCCTGAAACTCAGGTAAACCTTCCTTTATTACAGAAAAGTACAACCGGAGCTATTTCGTTTGGTTTGGCTGAAGTTCCGATTACTGCTATGTTCCTTGTACTTGTAGGCCTTTGTACTTCTATCA
>JAAUTT010000321.1 GCA_012031335.1 Bacteroidales bacterium
ACCTATAGACGTTCTTTGACATACTTCAACTGCCTGTATCGCAATCCGGAAGGCTGTTAAAAGGTGGCGCACGCATAAATACCAGTGGGACCTCATTCATGACCCGCAGACTATGTTGTTTGCATTCTTGCAGGACGAGGAAGAGGGAGCATATGAAGTTGCAGAAGAGCAGAGGTTAAAAGAAACATTGCAGAAAATAGGCAGAAATGCATGTGCGTACTGCCAAAGATGTGATGAAGCTATTCCATTGGAAAATGCCCTTGTATATTCATTTGACAATAAAACTTACAGGTGTTCTTTTGGCAAACTAAATGAGGATAATACGATTGAATCTTTCGACAATGAGATAAAAAACAACCTAATTGATAATGAAGCGCAGGTTCCAATTGATGATATAGTTATTGGTCAAGACAGGTTAAAGTTTGTTATATTGATTAATGCTGACGAACAGAATCTAAATACAGTAATCTGTGATGCAACAGAAGATTATGGGGATTATTGTAACCAGGAAGAACCTTTTTCAGACGCAAGCTTTACCAATAAAGTTATTGCAGATGTAGAGAAATGTGCCAATAATATAAACCTGTATGAATATTTTTCTGGAACCACGTCAACGTTTGCCAGCACCAACGCAGCAAGTATAGATGATTTTGAGAATTCGCTTCAATCCCAGTTAATGATGAAACCTTTACAGATGTTAAGTTTGCTGTAAATATTTTCAGTTCTGCAGGAGAAAAGAGAACCATTTTCACAAAAGGAGTTAGCTCAGAGGAACAGGCAGAACTTACCCTGAATTATTATATCGACAATGAAAACTCGAAAGTAAAAGTAAGCATTACCGCCAAAGACGATTACTTGCAGGGGTATGAGAGCAAAGTATCTGCAAGGGCTTCAGCGAAAGGTTACAGCGATATTGACGCATCAGGTTTAAGACAACAAGTACTGGATGACATTCATGAAAGCATAGCGTTTTCTACCACAAGGGCAGAAAAAGAGCAAACCAAACCGGAAGAAAAAGCAAAAGAATGTTTGCGTTTTTGGCAAGTCGCCCAAAAGAATGTAAAAAATGTTTGGGATGAAGGTACAATGCACAAAGGAGTATGGCACAGCAACGACCCAGAAAGCCTTTACGAAAAATTCCCTGCATACTCACATTTTGGACCAGTAATAACAGGAGCAGCCGATGAAGTAATTGACGAAGTTGCCGGTATCCCTCTTATGATTAAAACTGGTTACGAAATAATGAGCGATGACCAGAAACGGGAAGCATTGGTACAGACGTTTACTTCAAAAGAAGGGCTGACCAGCTTGTGGGAAGGTTTAAAACAGGAATTCATAGGGTTTTTAAGCGATGGGGAACGGCAAACCTACACTGTATCTCAAGTAACAACAATGGTGGGTTTTGCTGTGATGACTGGCGGTGGAAATACCGCTGTTAAAGGAGCTAAAAAGGGAGCTGATGTTTTAGGGGAATTTGCAAGCCTAGCCAATAAATTTAAAGATTGTCCGAAACTTGCCAAGTATTTTGACGACATTAAAAAAGTAAGCAAAGCCCTTGAGGCAGATTTTAAAAAGCTGAAAGAACTTACCGATGCAATAGAACCAGAGAAGCTGGAAAAAGCATTAAGGTATATCGGAAAATCGGAAGTTGATGAGATTATTACAAAGCTTCATAAATTAAGGGAGCTTGATGGTATAGGAAATATAGTTGCTGATTTAGGGCACGAAGGATATACAAAATATTTAGGCAGTCGTTTTGTTTTGGATTATGCCTCAAAACTCGATGATGCTTTAATTGCTGCAAAGAAAATTGCTTTTGAAGTTCCCGAAGCTTTTAGCTTTGGCGGAAAAGAAGTTGACCGTTTTTATGATATTGTTGAGAATGGCGTAAAAAAAGAACTGAAAGCCTGGACTACATGGCAAAGCTGGTCTGACGATGTAATAAGAAAACAATTTGTAAGGGATTTAGCAAATCCAGACCTGAGTAAGATTGATGAATTAAACTGGGTTTTCAAAAAAACTGATGGTATTACAGATGTGGCGACACTAAAAAGCAAGGTCATCAATGCCTTGAAAGGAGACTTGTCAAAAATTGAGGATGCTTTTGATGAAGATATGGTTAAGAAGTTATTTCCTACCGATAATACTATACGAAGAACTAACTATGCTGAAAAGCTTATAGAAAATTTAGATAAAGCAGGAAATTTTGAACGTGTTTTTAAAGTAGCAAATTAATATGAACTACAAATTATTAAAAAATATAGATAAAGTAAGAAGTTCACCAAAGGCATTAGGGGATAATATTTTTATATATTGAAAAAACATCAAAAAAGATGTTTGTTTTGGATAAAAATACTTTGAGGGAAACTTGTTCCACAGCAAATAAGGTTTACTCTTTTGAAGTTCTGGATAAATATATAATCTCATCTTTACTTGAACTTTATGATTTTAATGGAAACCTTATTTACTCCCACCAAGATTCTGATTTATACGATTATGAAAAAATTAACTTTGGATTTAATACACTTTGGAAAAAAGTAGATGAAACGAAAAATGAAGTACTCTATTATATATTTGATATTAAAAAACATGACTTTGTAAGAAAGGATATTAAGGTTCAAAACGTACCTGTTATTCTATTAAATGATAAATTGATTACAAGAGGTATGAAAGAACTAAAATGTTATGAGACGGATTTTTTTTCAGAAACATGGCAGTTTGACGTTACCCAATTTTGCACATATAAAGAGAACAAGATATTTGCAGACCAGGAGCCGGAAGAAAAGCAGCGTGAAATTTACCGGGTATATTACCATCAGGATAAGATTATAGCCAGTATTTCAAGAGCAGTAATAGCATTAAACCCGCAAAACGGTGAGCTGCTTTGGAAAATTGATTTTGAAGATTATAATCCGGTTGAAATCGTTTTTGATGGCAACATAGGTTATGTTGGGGATGTTGCATATTATGTTATTGATATTGAGAAAGGTGAAATAATTTTAAAATCACGGTTTGACGAGAATATTGAAATAGAAGGAAATAAAATATCCCGGGTGTCATCAGGTTCCGGATTGGTTTTATACAATGGGTTTTTGTGGTGCACCTTTAGCGAACATAAAAACCGTTTTCTTGCTAAACTTAACCCTGAAAATGGTAAAATCATTGATGCCATGAAATTAGATGCAACAGCGTCAACCAGACCGCCAGTATTTGACGAAAACCGGGTTTATATTTTAGACCAGGATGGTGAATTGTTTGTTTACGAAAAGAAATAAGGCTTATTTACCATAAGCCAACCTTGTAGCTGCAGATGCCAGTAAATTATCAATAGCGTACAAAATATGTGCTTTGTCTTCTTCCGGCAAAGAATTTATTTGCTGTAAGCGTTTTAACATTATAGGGTCTTTAAATACCTCTTGGTCTTGCGTTTCCCCTGCAAGATAACCAACCGTAGTCTCTAATTCCTGAGCTAGTTTTTTAATAACATCGATGGTTGGTTTTACTTCATCCCTTTCATACTTACCAATAATAGAATAGTGGGTATTTATCTTTCTGGCAAGTTCAGATTGTGAGTATCCTTTTGCTTTTCTGCATTCCGCTATTTTCTTACCAAAGCTATCCATAAGTAAAGTATATATGGCATTAAAAGTCCTTTTATTAATAGATTTTTCAAAAATACCACTAATAAATGGAAGATTAAAAATCATATAAATTTTGGTTGTTAAAATAGATTTTATAGATTTGTGCCATATATGGTTTATTCATAAATTTTAAAATATTTTTTACATGCAAATCCCCGACATCAAAAAACAGGCTGCCCCATAACCAAAGTTTTGGCACACTACAACATTAAAAATAGACAAAAACAACCACATCAAAATGCCCATTCCACCAAGACGACAAACCAAGCTGCAAAATATACCTTGATACGAATACCTACAATTGCTTTGGCTGTGGCAAAACAGGCGATGTGATACAGTTTATACAGGATTACGAGAAATGCAGCAAGCACGAAGCGTTAAATATAGCTGCAGAACTTGCCGGGGAAGAAATACAAAATAATAGTGCGATGGGGATTGCATTACCAAAGGCTGAAAGTGTGGAGACTGAAAACTTTGCAGAATTATTTACAAAGCAAAGAGAAGGTCTCCCACGCAGCCCTAAAGCTTTAGGCTATTTAAAAGAAAGAGTATTAGAAAACTTAACCGAGGTTGGCTACAATAGCGGTATAAACTGGAAGAAATTAAAACAGTGCATTACTTTCCCTTTAAAAGATAAAAACGGAAACATTAACAAGCCTATATGGCAGAAGAATAATAAACAGCACACCGGGATTTAAAGAAAACTACAGTGCTGAATTTGGCAAGCACTACTACAGCGAGAATCGAAAAGGGCTTTATCCCAATTACCCACCACAAGAAACCGAAACATTAATAATTACCGAAGCCATCATAGACGCAGCAAGCTTGCTGCAATGTACAGACGCACTGTCGTGCGTCTCAATATTGGCAGCATACGGAACCAACGGATTAACCACCGAACACATACAGGCAATAAACCAATTGCAAAACCTGCAGGAAATTATATTTTTCTTCGATGGAGACAATGCAGGAAAAGAAGGCGTAATAAAGAATACCGAGAAAATACAGCACATAAAATGCAAGATAACAAGTATACCAACTCCCGATGGAGAAGACGTAAACAGCATGTTTGTAACTTATGGGAAAGATGCAATTTTGCAATTAATCGAGGAAAGGCAACCAGTAAACAATGAATCCGCCGAAAGTCGGACAAGTCCTTCTTTTTCAACTGAATTAGAATTAATTGAAAATGAAAATAATGCTGAAAGCATTATAAAATCAGGGGAATCATTTAATCCAAAAAAATCATGGTTCAGACATTTTAGATACAAGCCAACAAAACAAGATAATCTACGAAACCCAAACCGCCCGATACATTATAAAAGGCTCTTTACCCAAAACCTTCGACCGCATGGTGGTAAGCCTCGATGTTCAGCATTTAGAAACAGGCTTAAAATACCGCTGCCGATTGGATTTGTATGAAGAAAAGCAACAAGAAAAGAAGCCAGGGAAGCAAGCGAAAAACTGGAACTACGCAGTGATTTAGTAGAGCAGGATTTATCACAACTTACTGACCTTTTAGAAGAATACAGAGACAATCAACTGCAACAAACCACCGAAGAAACCAACAACGACAAACCGCTAAGTTTACCGGAACAAGCAACAACAAAAGCCTTTTTAGCCGAACCACCATCGGAAACAGTAAAGCCCCTGATATGGCGTTTTAACGATTTAATCGGGCAAAGCGGAATTGTTGGAGAAGAAAACAACCGTATATTTTTATTCGTTATCGCCAGCAGCCACAAAATGAAAGATACTTTGCACGCTTTGATACAGGGTAGCAGCGGAAGCGGTAAAACCCACCTTTTAAGCAAAATAGCATCACTTATGCCACAGGAAAGAGTAGTAAAATTTACCAGAGTAACCGAAAATAGCTTTTACAACTATGATGAATTTTTTTTTCGGAATAAACTGATTTGTTTAGAGGATATTGACGGCTTAAAAGAAGAAGCCCTGTTTGCATGGCGTGAACTGATAAGCAATAACCAGTTGAGCAGCTCTACCAGTCAGAAAGACGAGAACGGGAATATCCGCAGTGCCCAACGAATCGTACGTGGCCCGATGGCAAGTATATGTGCCACAACACACGGGGCAATTTATGAGGACAACATGAGCAGGCTTTTTATTATTGCGGTGGATGAAAGCAAAGAACAAACCGAACGAATCATGCAATACCAAAGCCTTGCAGCTTCGGGCATTGCTGACAAAGAAAAAGAAAAGGAAGCCAGGGAGTTTTTACAGAACTGCATACGCATGTTAAAGCCTTTGGAAGT
>JAAUTT010000322.1 GCA_012031335.1 Bacteroidales bacterium
AACGGCATCTCATGTTCAGTATATATGCCCTGTCCATCATTTTCTCGAAAGCTGGAACGATGCTGAACCTAAATCCGGAAGTTATAGTCTGGCGCAACCAACCATTCAGCATATTTTTAACACCAGGCATTTTCAGGAAAATCTGTTGAAATGGTCGGGCAACGGACAGTCTTATTACGATTTTATCAGGTCGAACTGGTTAACAAATATTTACCCCAAATCTGATTCAGACATATCTTTGAGGGTTTCTGGAATAAAGTCCTGCAGGATGGTATATTTGAACTTAAAAACACACCTGCTGTAACAATAACTTACAATACAGCTGCTGTTACGGGTATTTTACCCTCTGTAAAAGCAGCGGGGAAAGAAATGCCCGAACTTCATTTTTACGAAAGTATAGCGATAGGAGCAGGATGGCAGGCAAATAACCCATGGTTACAGGAATTGCCCGACGCTGTTTCAAAAGTTACCTGGGATAATTTTGCAGCTGTTTCCCCTCAATTGGCTAAAGAAAAGGGTTGGGTAAACGGAGCTTACATAACCATAAACAAGAAATTCGATGTTCCGGTTGTTATTCAACCTGGTCAAAATTACGATACCATTTCCATAGCGTTGGGATATGGCCATACCAATATGGGAAAAGTAGCCAATGGAGTTGGCGCTAATGCATATCAACTTCTGCCATTATCCGGTGTGCGGGTTTTGAATTTTGCTCCTGCCCAAAGTTATGTTGCCACCGGAAAAGTGGAACGACTGGCCCAAACCCAGGAACATAATTCCATGGAAGGCAGGCCAATTGTAAGAGAAGCAAACCTCTCCGAGCATCTTAAAAACCCGGAAGCCGGAAATGAAATCCACCGGGAGTTTGAAGAAAAACATTTGTCGCTCTACGATCCACCCAAATACGATGGATATCACTGGGGAATGAGCATCGATCTTAATTCCTGCATTGGATGCGGCGCTTGTGTTATCGGTTGTCAGTCGGAAAATAATATTCCGGTGGTTGGTAAAAAGGAAGTTACCAAACGCCGGGCCATGCATTGGATTCGTATTGACAGATATTATTCCGAAAATCCTGCCAATCCAAAAGTGTTTTTTCAACCCATGACATGCCAGCAGTGTGACCACGCTCCCTGCGAGAATGTATGCCCGGTGTCGGCTACCAACCACAGCAACGAAGGTCTCAGCCAAATGGCATACAACCGGTGTGTTGGTACCAAATATTGTATCAACAACTGTCCTTATAAGGTGCGGAGGTTTAACTGGTTCAGATATGCAGGGAATGAGAAATTCGATTATAACATGAACGAAGACCTTGGAAGGTTGGTGCTCAATCCCGATGTTACCGTCGCGAAGTGGGGTAGTCGAAAAATGTACTTTTTGTGTTCAGCGTATCCAGGATAAAAAGCTGGCTGCAAAACTGGAAAACCGTCCCCTCAGGGATGGAGAACTTCTCACTGCTTGTGCACAGGCTTGTCCAACCAAAGCTATCCGTTTTGGTAATACACTCGACCCCGACAGTGAAGTGTCGAAGTTAAAGAAAGATCCAAGAAATTATCATGTTCTGGAAGAACTTCATACTTTACCATCTATCGGATACCTGACGCTCATCAGGAATATGAAAGAAGATGAATCAGCCTAAGCAATTATAAAAACTGATAAATTTAAGTTCACATGTATAAAACCGAAGTTAGAGGGCCCCTGATTCATGGCGATAAGGATTACAGGCAGATCTCTACAGATATTATTCAGCCCATGGAGGGTCGGCCACCGCTCTGGTGGTTCATAGCACTGGCAATAGCGCTTATAGCTGCTTCAGTTGGGGTCTGGGCAATAGTTGTAACTGTTTCTGTAGGTATTGGTACCTGGGGATTGAATAACTCCGTGGCCTGGGGTTGGGAAATCATCAATTTTGTATGGTGGATCGGTATTGGCCATGCAGGAACGGCTTTTTCAATTTTCCTGCTTATCCTTCGTCAAAAATGGAGAACCTCTATCAACCGGGCAGCCGAGGCAATGACTGTATTTGCTGTAATATGTGCCGCCATTTTTCCTGCCTTGCATATGGGACGCGTATGGCTTGCTTTTTATATTATACCCTATCCCAATACCCGCGGTCCTCTATGGGTAAACTATAATAGTCCGCTATTCTGGGATTTTGCTGCCATCAGTTCTTATCTTTTAATTTCAGCTTCATTCTGGTATCTTGGGATGCTTCCCGATTTTGCCACCATTCGCGACAGGACCACCAGTAAGCTGAAGAAAGCTATATACGGACTTCTTGCCATGGGATGGAGCGGATCGACACACAACTGGCTGCGTTACGAGTCTCTGGCCTTTGTATTGGGTGGTATTGCTGCAGTTTTGGTTGTTTCGGTTCATTCAATTGTATCTACCGACTTTGCCGTGAGTGTTGAACCAGGTTGGCATGCAACAATTTTTCCGCCATATTTTGTTGTAGGCGCTATATTCTCGGGTTTTGCCATGGTGATGACCCTCATGATCATTATCCGTAAGTTATACAAGCTTAGCGATTATATCACGGACTCACATCTGGTGGCGATTGCCAAAATTCTGACTTTTATAAGCTTAATTATGGGCACGGCTTACCTTACCGAGATTTTTATTGCATGGTATTCCGGAAGCCCTTATGAATTGCACACATTCTTTAAAGCGCGGATATTTGGTCCCTGGGCTTTTGAATTCTGGGCAATGTTTATCTGTAATGCTATTATTCCACAGTTGTTCTGGTTCAAAAAGATACGATCCAAAATCTGGTGGATGTTTGCCATCTCTCTGTTTATCAATGTGGGGATGTGGTACGAACGGTTTTAATATTGTTGTTACATCGCTGGCACAGGACTATTTGCCTTCGAGTTGGACAACCTACAGCCCTACCATCGTTGAAATAGGATTGTATGTAGGTACTCTGGGGATTTTCTCCGTTGGTGTACTGTTATTCTTCCGCTATGTACCTATGATTGCTATCAGCGAAGTTAAGTCGGTACTTAAATTAGGAAAGAAATCGAAGACTCATTAATATTTAATATATGAGCAAAACTATAGTCGGAGTTTTTGAAAATGAAGATACCCTTGTTGACGCCATTCATAAAGTTAAGGCTAAGGGTATCGATATTGAAGAAGTTTATACACCGTATCCCGTATTTGAAGTATTGGATGTTGTAGGTAAAAAGTCAAGGATACGAACCGTGGCTTATTTCTACGGATTATTTGCAGCCTTGTCTCTGCTGGCATTTTTGTATTATACCTCTGTTATCAGCTGGCCAATTAATTATGGTGGTAAGCCTGTGAATTCCTTTCCGTCATTTATCATCATAACATTGGTATTAACAATTTTTTCGGTAACAGTGCTCAGTTTATTTACCTTTTCGGTAGGAGCTAAATTGTTTCCGGGACAAAAAGCCAAAATTGTAGATGAAAGAGCCACCGACGACAAGTTTGTTTTGGTGGTGCAAAGCGATAAGGATTATAACAATGAAGTGAATGCGATATTAAAAGAAGCAGGAGCTTTGGAAATAAAAGAAAATTAAGACAATCAGGATATGCAACTATTTCGTCAATGGCCGGCCATATTAGGAACTGCGATAATACTTGGACTATCATCGTGCGACAGGGATAATAATCATCCGGGTTATGATTTCTTTCCCGATATGGCTTATTCACATGCTTATGAAACCAATTCGGCCAATTCTAATTTTAAAGATGGAAAAACCATGCGGGCACCTGTGCAAGGAACCGTAAGCAGGGATTTTATTGACTATCCTCTTAAGAAAAACGATCAGGACAGGGCACTCGCCGGAAAAACAATTGTGAACCCATTGCCATACACCAGAGAAAATATTGAACGCGGCAAAAAAGTTTACCAGGCTTATTGTCTAATTTGCCATGGCGAAACTGGCGATGGTAAAGGCTTTTTATTTACAAGCGGAAAATATCCTTTTCCTCCGGCATCCCTGATTAACGATAAAATGCGAAATGCTCCCGACGGAGAGTTTTATCATGTAATCACCGTTGGTTTTGGTATCATGAGCGATTATGGATCCCAGATCCGTCCGGACGACCGGTGGAAAACCATCATGTATATCCGGCAGGAATTAGAGAAAAAGTAGTAACTGACAACAGAAATATCAATAGCAATGAATATTCAGGATAAAGAAACTTTCAATTTTTCACCGTTACTGAGAAATATTTGTCTTGTGCTGATAGCCATCGGGCTTGGCACCTTTGTTTATGCATTTATTTCCAACCCAGCCAAAGCATGGGCTAATTATCTGGTAAACAATTATTACTTTTTATCTTTGGCTGTTGGTGCTTCCTTTTTCTATGCCATTCAATACATTACTCAATCGGGATGGTCATCGGGGTTTAAGCGGGTACCTGAAGCAATGTTTGGATATCTGCCTGTTGCTGCCCTGTTTTTCGTTTTGCTGTTTTTTGGGATGCATTATCTTTATGAATGGTCGCATCACGATGTTGCCCTTCACGATGAGCTCATAGCACATAAATCGCCCTATCTGAATGTTCCGTTCTTTTTTATAAGGCTCTTTGTGTTCTTTGCAGCCTGGATACTTTTAACCCAGCAGTTACGAAAGCTTTCGCTCAGGGAAGACAAAGAAGGAGGCATGGTTAACTTTCAAAAAAGCGAGCTATATTCAAAGATTTTCATTTTTATACTGGGTGTCACATTTTCAATGTCGGTAATCGACTGGATAAAATCCATTGAAGTGCATTGGTTTAGTACCTTGTTTGCACTTAAGGGGTTTATAAGCGCGTTTCTGCATGGCACAGCTGCGATAGTGCTTATTGTGCTGTTACTTAGTTATAAAGGATATTTTCCCTTCCTCAACGGCAGCCATTTACACGATTTTAACCGGTACATGTTTATTCTTTCAATTTTTTACGGATACTTTTGGTTTTCGCAGTTTTATGCTTATCTGGTATGCCAATATACCCGAAGAAACTGTTTATTATGCCATTCGTTGGGGTGAGGGTTGGAAGGCCATGTTTTTCTCAGATATAATCGTAAACTGGTTATTGCCTTTTTTAATTCTGTTACCCCCCATTCTCAGCCGTAAGAAATTTCTTTTAACCATTATGGCGGGTGTCCTTCTTGTTGGGTTTTACATCGACATATACATGTCGGTAATGCCGGGATTATTTAAAAACAATAATTTTGGGTTCATCGAAATCGGAAGCTTTTTGGGATATGCAGGTTTATTTGTACTCGTTGTTTTCCGGCAACTGTCCAAAGCCCCGCTCGTAGCCCGAAATCATCCCTATCTGGAAGAAAGTCTGGAGCATCATTTTCATCAGTAGGAGGGGGTAAGCTACTTCTGAGTCATAACTTCGTACGCAAGGCTTACGGTTTAAACCTGGGGGTTTTGTTCAAATTCATTGGAATGTCGCCAACATTATTTCTTTCTTCAGTATAAGCCACCTGAGCTTTTATTTGGATTATTGGTGCTGAAAATAAAAGCAATAGCAGCAAACATTTGTTAATACATTTCATCGTAAGCAGAATTAAATTATTCAAACTGTTTATCTATTATTTTTTCAAAGAAAGTTGACTTTAATATTATATAGGTATAGGCTTCTGATGACCTATAATTGTGTTTAGCTATTAACAAATTTTTGTCAGAAGATATAATATCTACAGAAACAGAATTCGTAACTGTTTTTGTAAAATTAGTTTTGCGAATTATTCCAGTATAAGGTTTATTATCAATAATAACTTTTATTGAGTCTGACGCAATCTTCTTATAATTTTTTTGTGATATGGTAAAAGTTCCATGTAATTTATTGTTAATATAATCTAACTCGACAGATGTTTATAGATCTGTGGTATTTTTAGGAATATAAAGAAAAAGGCAAAAATCGCTAACACCGAAA
>JAAUTT010000323.1 GCA_012031335.1 Bacteroidales bacterium
AGTTTCCCTAAAAGTTGTTTTCACCGAGAGTACTATCAATAACGGCATCCACTGCAACACCCGACAGATGTTTCTGCTCATCAAGCGGAATACCCAGTTTATCAAAGGTTGCCTTTAACTCGGGATCAATTTCGTCCAGACTGGCATATTTTGCCTGTTGTTTAGGAGCTGCATAAAATATTATATCCTGATAATTGATATCAGGAATTTTAAGATGCGCCCATTGCGGCATTTTCATATTCTGCCAGTACCTAAATGCTTTTAACCGGAATTCCAACATAAATTCCGGTTCATTCTTCTTTTTTGAAATCAGCCTCACAACATCTTCATTCAGGCCTTTGGGTATAGTATCTGTTTCTATATCGGTAATAAAGCCATATTTATATTCGCGCGAGGTTACCTCATTCAATATATCATCCTGCAAATCGCTCATTTATCGAATATTAAATTCATCTGCACTTTATTTAGACTAATTCTAAATAATGGCAAATATACAAAACAAAATCAAATAATCATACCGATTGATTTAATTTGCCCTTTCATTATTAAACAAAAACCAATGACAGAGCGGGATAAAAAGATAACCGAACTTAAGGAGCTGGGAGAGTTTCAATTAATTGAAGCACTCACAAAAGACATTCAGCTTTACCACAAGACCACTATTAAGGGGATTGGAGACGATGCCGCCGTTATTGACTGTGGAGATAAGGCAATGGTTGTTACCACCGATATGCTGATGGAAGGAATACATTTTAATTTAATATACACTCCTCTGAAACATCTGGGTTATAAAGCCGCTGTGGTGAATTTCTCGGATGTGTATGCCATGAATGCACACCCCAAACAAATGGTGGTATCGCTGGCTGTTTCCGGAAAATTTACTTTTGAAGCACTACAGGATTTATATGCCGGCCTTAAACTGGCTTGCGATACCTATCAGGTTGATTTTGTAGGTGGCGATACCACATCTTCGGTTACAGGTATGGCCCTCAGCATTACTGTTATAGGAGAAGCCGAAAAGGATAAGGTTACTTACCGAAACGGAGCACAGGTAAACGATCTTATTTGTGTCACAGGCGATTTGGGAGCGGCTTATCTGGGTCTTCAGATTCTGGGAAAGGGAAAAGAAACTTTTTGAACAAAATAAAGGGTTCCAGCCAAAACTTGAAGGATATGATTATGTGCTGAAACGTCAGTTGAAACCGGAAGCAAGAAAAGATATCGTAGAATTTTTTGCAGAACAAAATATAAAGCCAACTTCTATGATTGATATTTCGGACGGACTATCGTCGGAGTTATTGCACATATGCAGCCAGAGCGATACCGGATGTAAGGTTTTTCAGCATAAAGTTCCTGTTGAAGAAAGAGCTGAGTCAGTGGCCAATGAGTTTAGTATTGAACCCCTTGTTTGTGCACTTAATGGTGGAGAAGATTACGAACTTTTATTTACTGTTCCTTTGGAAGCATACGAGAAGCTTATCCGGAATAGCGAAATATCCATTATTGGCCATATCACAGATAAAAGTGAAGGCCGCTATATGATTACCGAATCGGATACGGCTATAGAGTTAAGGGCGCAAGGCTGGAACGCCTATGAAAGTTAAAGTTGGAATTAACCATTTCTGTATTTAATTTGAGCATAAAAGGCTTCCTTATAAAGATCGCCAATGGGAATCAGGTTTCCCTGGATCTTTATTCGCTGCCTTTCAATACTCTCGATATGAAGCAGATTTATCATATACGATTTATGTACCCTTACAAACGCAGGCTTGGGTAAGAGGTTTTCGAGTTCGGAGAAAGTAAATGATGTTAATATTTTCCCTTTTTTGGTAATGATACACCTGAAGTCGCGCATTCCCTCGATGTAATAAATATCTTCGGTAAAACCTTCACAATCCTGTAGTCGCTTTTCACAAAACATAACCCGAATTCTCTTCACTGCCTGCAACGATATTCATGGAACATGCTTTAAAAAACAGCCTGAGAAAACCTTTCGAATGAATAGGGTTTTAACAGATAATCGATAACATTCAGATCGAACCCTTTAACAGCAAACTCGCTGTGGGCTGTAGTCAGAATCACAGGTGGTTTAACGGGTAAGGATTCAAGCATCTGAATTCCGGTCATATTTTTCATCTGGATATCCAAAAAAACCAGAAAGCCTGGGTTCTGGAGAATAAAACCTACAGCTTCGGTACAACTGTTAAAGGTTGCAACAAATTTCAACTGGGGCAAACGTTGGATAAAGCCTGTGATCTTATCAAGTGCCAGGGGTTCGTCATCAATCGCAATACAATTTATCTGTTCCATTTAACAAGGAATTTCAAGATCGACAATGAATTCTGATGAAGTATGACTGATATTGAGTTTACAACGGTCGCCATACAACAAATTCAACCTTCGGGCAATATTTTCCAATCCCAGATTCCCGGGATGATCAGATGCAGGCTGCGAAAATGTTGCTGAATTTTTACAGGTAAAATGTACCTTTTCGTCCTCGTGACGAAAATGAATATCAATAACAGGCAATTTCCCCATATTTACAGAATGTTTATAGGCGTTTTCAACAAAGGAAACAAATAATAAAGGTGGAACCATTACCATTGCAGTTGTGCCTTCAATAGTAAGGCGGGTGTAGCTTTCCACAGGAATTCGCAGCTGTTCCAAATGAATAATATGCTGTATGTTTTCAAGTTCTTTGTCAAAAGGCACCTTTTCGGTTTTTGTTTCGTAAAGCATATAGCGAAGAATAGAAGATAGAGCAATGAGCGCATCCGATGCTTTATGAGGATTTTTGAATATCAGTGCATCAATATTATTCAGGGTGTTAAAAAGAAAATGATGATTCAGTTGTGATCTTAACAGTTCCAACTCCATGCTCAGGCTCTGTCGCTCCAGTTCTGTCTTTTTAGTACTTTCAGTAATCCAGCTTATAAATCCTCTTACCAGACTTCCACAATTACCAATGATGAAAGACCCCAGAATAGTAGGGAGCATTTGAACAAATTTTAAAAGTGGATTATTCGAAAATATCACATACTTGTAAAGAAAGAAAAAAGAGAAGGTAACAAAAGCCGAAGTTCCAACAGATAACAAAAATAAATCAGAAATTTCTTTTGCAATATAATCCGATAAAGAAAGAAATAATGTGCATAAAAGATAACCGCAGCCCAAACTCCATTTATCAGAAAAATTCCCATATGCTGAAAGATATAGCCGAAACCTTCACTTAACTGGAAACTTATCAGCCCTGCAAAAAGGCAATAGGTCCCCCAGAAAAAAAGATGAAGAATAATTTTCAGAATCCAATGCATTTAATTTGGAATTAGATGATTATACTAAAAATTGTTTACGTTTCCTGCGCTCTTTTTATCAGTTGTTTCATAAAACTTTTTACAATGGAGCGATGAAAAGGCTTTACAAAGAAAAAATAAATTTTACCTGTAATATTATGAAAATGAACAATTGTTATGGAATATAAAACATGCTTATCGTTTTGGGAATCCAATAGCAGAGAGGATCGAAACTCAAGATGCTTATCGTCTTCACCGAAAACAATCTCATTTTCATTCCGTTGCACAATGTTAAACATGCCAACTTTGCAACCTGCCTCAATCCGTTGATCTTTTGCAACAGGCACCTCCGGGTAATCGTGTTTAAGTCCGATAAACCTTACAAGAAAGTTTCGAAGACGCAACAGTCCTCTAACCCAACCCGGACTGATATTGGAAAATTCTTTAAAGAAATAGTCTATTGACAAATTTCTTTTCGAAGTAAAAAAAAGATAAAAGCATCGGAATAATGAATTTCAGATAAAACGTTCGAAACAATTGATTGTGCCGGAATTACCCTGCTTGAATTAACTTTTTGCATACACTGTTTCTTCTTTACGGATCAGAGGAATTAAACAGCAAACAACAGGAATAGCGCAAAGTGTCACTATTATAACCGAAGGTATCCCCTTGAAATGCCAAAAATAAAACTCGGCAAAGATGCGAATACTATAAAAACCAGCTACTAATCCCAGAAACAGTCGACCTACGGCATTTTCAAGAATCAAACGCGTATGGCGTAACAAAATAAAAGTGAAATAAAACAACAATAAATTCGCTATTACATTAAATGTGAGCATTATATTCCTGTTATCATCGGTTAGTGCCGAAAGAGTATGCTCCCATTTGAACATCCAGTAAAAAGGAAGATGGAATAACAAAAATAAAAGGTTTAAATACCCTGCGATTTTTAAGAGAACTGTATTTTTCATATCAAAAAATTTAAATTCTCTCCAAAGATGCCTTACCTCCAAATTTTTAACAATAATTATCTGCAAACTGATAATTATTGGCTGCAAAAGCGTTTTAATTTTTCAGCAAAAAAATCACCTCAACTTTTTTAATATGCTCATAACAGTTTTTAAACACTTCTTCTTCAATACTCTGCCATCCGCTGTAACTACCCGGCTTCCATTCCCCGCCGTTGGTAATAAAAACGATACCAAAATCTTCCTTTTCGGAAAAATATAAGCCACTGAGTAGGCCATATGCATCTCCTGAATGACCAAGCACCTCAACCCCCTGGATTAAACGGTTTGTTTTCATGCATCCCAGTGCATATGTTGTAAAAAAATCTTTTTCGGTATCACCATTAGAGCCATTATACTTCCAAACGACTTCATGCATCCTAACTACAGCCGTATCCGATAAAATTCTGATACCGTTTAAAATACCCTTTTGCTGGTGTAGCATCATAAAGCGGGTTAAATCGTCAACCGATATCCGTAGTCCACCCTGAGGAGCAAAAAGCACAGCATTTGAACCAATAATATAATCGTCCAAATTGCGATCAGGAGGACGAACGCCTTTCCAATTATCAGTTTGGGGTATCCATTTGGCATTTTCCATTCTGTAAATTACAGCTACCTGGTTGATGTCGGGAAGATTTCGTACATCAAAACTGCATGTCATTTGCAAAGGTTTAAAAATGTGTTCTATGCAATATTTATCAAATCGTTTTCCGGAAAGGCGTTCTATTAAAGTTCCCAATATTCCAAAATTGATATTGGCATAGGAAAAGTAACCAGATACCGGACGCTGAGTTTTGCTCCACATATCCTCGGTAAAATACTCTCCACCAGACATCAAAACTGATGATATTAAGGATAGGGTTTTTGCCGGTACGATGCTGAAAGAAAACTGTCATATCCTGTTCCATCGCGTAACCCAGATGTATGAGACATTAACATGGCAAATGTGACAGGAATTTCCGGGAAGGCGGGATTCCTCAGTTCAAAACCAATAAACGGGCTTACATCATCATTCAGCTTAAACAAGCCTTGATCGTACAACTGCATTATTGCTGTTACTGTAACCATTTTGGAAACTGAAGCTATCCGGAACGAGGTATTTTCGGTGAGTGGAAGATTGCGCTCAATATCCCTTAATCCATCACTAAATGAATATATCAGCTTCCCTTTGTTTATAATATTTACCGTAAGCCCAACAGCAGTATGCTTTTCTTTTATAGTTTTCAGTTGTTTTGTGATATCCTGGCAAAAGCTCAATAACGAGATATTTGCGGCTAGCATCAAAAAGAAGAATTTTTTCATAGAGAAAAGATTTCAGGGTAAGCTCATCTTCTCTTCAAATATAAAGGCTTAATATTTGCATTTACACAATTAAAATGAATAATTCAATTCAACATATGCTTTACCGAATTCTTCTTTGGCTCAAACAAGGGGAGGAAAAGAAATATGTTGTTTAAACCATGATTAATTTTAAAACATACATCAAGCCTCCTGCACACCGGGAGGCTTTTTATTTTTATAACCATGGCGATCAAAAAAAATCCTTAGCCTTGCAAGCTGCTGTACTGGGACTAACAGGTGTGGTTCTGGGAGCGGCTA
>JAAUTT010000324.1 GCA_012031335.1 Bacteroidales bacterium
ACTAAGGTTAACGTGTTACATTTCTAACAAAAGTTATTTAGAAATTGTTTAGAAATTAAATAATGATTAATCGGATTGGCAGTTTGTGCCGACAAAATGCAACCGAACAATGATTTTAACAATTTAGGTTTGAAAATACATTTAAAATCACTGTTGTCCGGTTAAAATGATTAGATCCTTCGCTCCGCTCAGGATGACAAGCCTTTCACTGGTGTTGGAGGGTGAGGGGTTGGTTGGCGGCGAAGCCGCCAACCAACCCCTCACCCATTCTAAACATCTGATTGTCATTTCGAACTGTCTGCTCAACAATGGCGGGGAAGTGAGAAATTCCTGCCTACATTATTTCCCCGGACAATAGTGATTTATTTTATTTCCAATGACACCGAATCCAGTCTATAGAAGCTATAACAAGAAAGGTAACCGCCGGTTCATTACTTCAGACGTTCAATGGCACGGATAATGTCGTTCACCGACGATCTTTTCTTATAGTCGGGGTCGAACTGCCGCCAGGCTATTACACCATCCTGACCGATCAGGTATGTTGCCGGAATTGGTAAACGCTGCGAATCGTCCGAATGTGTTTCTTTAAGATTTGCGCCCAGTGCCGTGTTGTAAATAATCAATTCCGATTTTTTGGGGGTAAACGTTACATCGTAGGCGTTGGCAATTTTATAGCCATCGTCGTACAATAAACGAAACTTAACTCCGGTTTTTTCTTCCATTTTTTCGAGGTATTCCGGCTTTTGGGGCGAAACGGCAACTACAGTTGCACCTTTGTTGCTGATCAGGCTTAGGCTGTCCTGAATTTGTTTCAGGTGTTTGTTACAAACCGGGCACCAGTAACCACGATAAAAGATCACCACTACCGGGCCTTGTTTTAATGACTCAGTCAGGTCGAATTTTACACTATCCGCATCAATAGCGCTGATTAAAGGGGCTTTTGCTCCAACTGCCAATCCCCTGGCATCGTTAACACCTTTAGACTCCTGTCCACATGCTATGATGGTGCTGAATAACAGGGCGATTATTGAAATGTTTATTGTTTTCATATTTGAAAGATTATTTAATTATCTGAATTAAAACCGACAAAAGAATAGCACAACCAATAATGCGATTCACATTTTTGGCGATAAACCCGAATCGGGAAAAAATTGTATTGCTGAAATAAGCATACATATAAAGTACTCCCATCTTTCCGACCCAAATACCTGTTGCAAAAACAAGTAAATACGATATTTTTATTTCGGGCAGCCAATGGGTACTGATATAGGTCATTGCAAAAAGCCAGTATAAAAAAACCTGAAAGCTTACCAGATTCAGTAAAGCTCCATTTAAGAAGCCACGTTTGGCGGAAGCTCTGTTTTGATGAGCCGGATTTCTTTTAAAGAAAAAAATTAAAGCCACCGCAACAGGGATGATAAGAATAAGTGATTCGACCAACACATTATCCTGAAACATTTTTCCAATGGCACTGCCGGCTAAAACAGCAGTAATACCAAAAACTATCTCAACCAGGGTTGCCCCATGAGCAATTTTTAAAGCCGATGGCTTGCCTGCCCGGTACGAAATATCAAGTACCGTCAGGTTTACCAGTCCAAAAGGAATTGCACCTATTATGGTAACCACAATTGATATTAACAGGGCTTCTAAAAGCATCATTTTTATGGATAAATGATTTCGGTAATTTCCTTCCCGGTTTGTGTTTCAACGCCGGTAAGTTTAACAAAAGGGATAGAAGGAACCCAGAAACTTCCCCCATCAATCTGCACAAAAATCCGGGTAACTTCTATCTCTTTATTTTTTAAAATGGTAAACACCTTCAACCGGTTATAGGATGTCCGCCTTAATTGAAACGTGCGTTTGGCATACGATACAAATTGAAATTTCCATGAGTTGCCTGAAATATCGCTATTCAGGATTTTAATACCGTAGGCATACTTGCTCTGAATCCAGGTTAAAGGCTCAATCCGGTTATTGTTTTTAACCCAGAATGCTTTACCGGATCTTCCATATTCAACACGCCCTTGTAAAATTGGGAGCATACCAAATCTCATTCAGGTCTTTACTACGGGCAACTTTAAACAGGGGCTGGCTGTCCTCATATATTTCAGGGGCCGGTATTACAAAAGATGAAGCGCCCAACCAGGTGAAAAGGATGAATGCCCCGATACCCTTTTTGTTCAAGCGTGCCATGTTCTTAACCCTATTTGCGTTTACTGATAATGGTTTTACCAAGTTCAAGGAATTCCTGCGGATTGTGGTACCCCATTGTTTTAGCGACAAGCTTGCCGTTTCCGTCGACAAACAACAGGGTTGGATAACCGGTAATACCAAACTTTTCGGCCAGCTTAATACCTTCACCCTTTTCGCCATCAATAGCAAAATTCACGAAATTTGAATTGTAATAGTCGCCAACCGAAGCATTCGGGAATGTTTTAGATTTTAGCATTTTACATGGACCGCACCAACTGGCATAAATGTCGATGAATACCAGTTTATTTTCCTTTTTGCTTTTTGTAAATGTTGTTTCCGTCCCATCGTTCCTGAGTAAAAGTCAATGCCTTTACCCTCATCAGGCAGCACCTGAAACGATTGGCTTACTTGCTGACACCAACACTGCCAATGCAAGCATGGTTATTATTTTTAATCCGTTCATAGCTTTGTTTTTTAAATGATTATAATTATTCAGGCTGATATTCGCCATGTACTGTTACTTCAACTGTTTTGGCAATGTTAGTCGACGGTTTGCCCTTTTCGAATGCAACGCCATAATCGGCCAGGGTAACATTGAATTTACTTTTCACTTCAACAACATTTCCTTTCACAGTAACGGTACCTTTTTCCTTGATGGGTTTGGTTACTCCTTTTAAGGTGAGATCGCCTTCAACATCGGCAGAATAAGTACCATCCTTAGCAAAATTTACCTGTGCCGGATTGGTTATTTTGGCATTCAATTTTGCTTTTGGAAATTCCTGGGTGCTCAGAAACTTATCGCTGTTAAAATGCTTTTGCATCAGGGCTTTTTCGAATTCAAACCCCTGCATGGGCACAGAGAAAACCACTTCTCCGGTTTCTTTGTTGATGGTACTAACCGACGCGGTATTGTTTGCTTCAATATTTTCGGCGGGTGTGGTGGAAAAAAACCTGATATTGGTTTTGGAGCTGACAAGCTTTGAATTTTGGCCATAACTGGCAATTGAAATAAGCATTGCTGCCGCCACTGATAATAAAACTGACTTTTTCATATGGGTTGTTTTTAATTATTATTGGTTTACTTTTTTACTATGTCGCTTTTTTCAAGAATTACATGCTCGTATAATCCGAGGTCTTCATCGTACGCTGCGCCCGATCGTATAACGCCTTTTACCGAAATGGCCTGACCTGGCATAACCCCATCCAGACTTTTATCTGTTTCGCCTGTAAAAGTGGCACTTACTCCTGCTTTGTCGTTATTGTCCTTTAGCAGCACAACCTTATGGCCATTAAAGTTGGTAGAGATTTTCGCCACCGTTCCGGATATCTCCAGAATTTTGGAATCACCATCGGCAGCCAGATATTTTTGGTTGGCAGCATTTTTATCGGTCAGGTATTCCGTTACAATTTGAGTAGTTGTCATGGAATAATCAACCTTGGCTGATTGCACATCGCGATGTGGCATGTTGAAAAGATAATAAACGATGCCACCGCCTGCAATTACACCAATTACTACGATTATAGCTATGGCTTTGAATGCTTTCCTTTTTTCCATTTTGTTAATATTTTGCTGGAACAGTCGGGGAAAATTCTAAACCTGACAATTTTGGGTAATAAAAATTTTAGCCTGGATATTTATGAAGCCACGAATGCACAAATAGAATTTAGAAGGATGAGGGTGTCTGGAAATCGTGATATTGAGCAGCTTGTCCCGTATTAGCACATAGCCGTCAAGCTATTAATTTCATGATGTTGATTTTCAATAGCCCCGACCTTTAGGTCGGGGTGGAAGTGAAAGTGGATTTGAGGCGCACGATACCTTTAATAAAGGACAGAATCGCTCATTGCGCCGCATCCTACATCTCAAAAACTCCGATGATATTAGCTTATAGGTCCTTATTTGGATTACCACGCGTCGGAAAATAATTCTCATTTACAGATTGGATTTTAGTTCACGAATGTTTCCCGACAAGTCGAAAGAAAAGCATACCTGATTATTCGTGCATTTGTGGCAAACATATATTTATGAATGATGCCATTAAAAAAGAAATGCTGAACCAATATAAATTCCTGCACTGCCAATGTTCTTGTCGGGCGACCAGCCCAGGTTTACTGAGGTGATGTTGTTTTACTGTAAATAAGATAAGCGCCCGCACCCAGGCTTGCTACAGGTATCTGGCTTGGGTGGACCGATACTGTTTATTGAATTCAGCACCGGGAACCGACAAATATTTTAATTGGTATTCCTGAGTTATAAAAACAGCATCGGCAAAGGCAGATAATTCCACTTCCCAATTTAGTTTTAACAAAGTGAATTGCAGGATTTTGCTTCGCCACTCCATATTGCCCAGAACAAAACCGTTTGCTGCTATACGGTTGCGGTTTGCACCCCTTAATGTAAAGGCTCCTCCCACACCATCCTGGTTCTGGCGTGTGTCGAAATACACGGGAAGCATATAAAAAGGGATGGTACCTCCTATTTTCTGCTGACTGCTGATACGCCATGTTAATACCGACTTTAAACCGGGTAATTCCAGATAATGCCGGAACGTCATAATGTGTTTCCCAGCCAGAATTTTACTTTTCTTTCCTGAAAAAATTGTAAAATAAGTTTCGAACCAAAGACCGTTAGTGCAGTTAATACGGCCATTTCTTGAATCATAGGCTATTCCTGCCAATAAGTTTACTGCCGAACCTCCATGTTTTTCATCTTCCTGTATTATTCCCCAATCTATATATTTACCGTACAAACTTTCCTGCCTGGCAGGGATGCCATCATAACGAAGGGGCAAATCAAACCTGTTGAAATCCAAATCTTCTATTAAATATTGTACCCATCCGGCTCCCAGCAAAAAATTCCAGTTTCCCGTTGACAAAGGTTTATGCCAGATTGCCTGCAGCCGGCTTAGTCTGCGTTGATGGGCATAGTAGAACGGGTTGATGTAGAACGAACTTTCGGTGTTTGTAAACGAGGGGTTCAACAATGACTTTGCCCCGTTAAAGCCAAAAAAATCCAGTTTCGAGTCTTTGATAAAGGTAAGCTCAAGAAATAGGATTGATTTGGGGACAAGGCGCGCAGTTTCATAAATCATGGATAGATTCGATGTGCCTTTGGTTGAATTAAACGCCCGTATATTGAGATATTGCGCATAGTTGGGAAACTGAACCGGTTGGCCGTAATCGAAAAGGTTTATTACGGCTCCGTATCTCAAACCCAGATCCTGGTCAAATGCAAGAATGGGCGTTCCACCCCACCCAAACCGGGCTGCCTTTACAGAATCCTGGGCCTGTATAAAAATTACTGGAGTAAGAGATAAAAAGCCAAACAGACAGTGATATAGAATGCCTTTAATCATCGTTGTTATTTTGTGGTTCTAAGAAAAACCTATTGTCAAATTGCCTCCGCTCACCCCTCAGTCCCCTGAAGAGGAGCGCCAATCGCACAGTGGGTTGAAGTTCTCCCCTTTAGGGAAGCCAGTCGACCATCAACTCATTCCTGAAGTATTTGGCTATCGACTATCGACTATCAACTTCATATATTCCCAATATTGCGGCGATATAAACACATTGCCTTTTCTTATCATCACCGCACGCCGCCAAAAAAATTTACCTCAATTTTTCTACAAAGGGGTCACCGCTAACGCGGCTAGTCCAAAGAGCCCACTAAATCGGTCACTATACAACCATAATGTCATCCCT
>JAAUTT010000325.1 GCA_012031335.1 Bacteroidales bacterium
ACCGATGTCGATGGTTGAACCCCGGCAGCCGTTCCAGCGATTGCATAAGACTTCCGCCAAGGTTCTGTTTCAGGTAATCGTTATTTACAATTTCAATATTGAGCGATTCTTCTTTTTTACGGAATTCGGCATGGTGGCCCGTTACAATTACTTCGTTTAGTGTTTGCGGGAGCGACTTCAGCTGTACCGATAGGTTATGTACATTGCGAACATCAATGGTATCTGAGAATTTCTTATAACCCAGAAACGAAATTTCAACAGTATATTTCCCCGCAGGTAAACCACGAATTTCAAAGTTTCCTTTTCGGTCGGTACCTGTACCTTTTCTTATGGGTGTTAAGTATACATTGGCCCCCGGCAATGGTAAATTATTTTCGTCGGTTACCTGTCCGGTTAAAGTATGTAAAGTCTGGCTAAATGCTGCGACAGGTAAAAATACAAGCACAACACAAAGCCCTGATAAAAATTTCATTGAAATAGTTATAAGGTAAAATGTGTAAAAGAAATTTGAAAGAAATTTTAAGCTATAACAGGAGGAGCCCTGGGTGAAATTAAATTTTCGTTGGCACTTATATAACCCGCCTGAGTAGCAACAATAATCAGTTTAGTATATAAAAACCCGAAATAGCTAATATTGGGAGACTTTGGAAGGTCGTTGACAGAGAATTCGTATTCACAAATGGGGCAGAATTCGTTGGTGTATTCGGATAAAACAACTAAGTCAGATTCATGTTTGCACTGAGCTAAGGTATGATGTTGATGAAACGCTTTGATCATCATTGGTGCAATAAACACCAGAAGATGAAAAAAGATTACTATAGAAATATGATAATTTAATCGTTTCATAACTTTACAAATAATAAACAATCAACTTTAGCGAATTGTTATTTATGAATCTCAAAACCTTACTACAAAATAAAACTTTCATTTAGCATTGATCTTAATAACTATTCTTTTACAATACATGAATGTTTTTTCACCCCACTTGCTCTGAATTAAGAAAATATGTTTTCCCATTTTACGATCATGTTTAACCAATTGAACAAACTCAACCTCATCAAGAATATAAATAAGACGCTCATTATTAGAAGCATTGAGTTTTAATTTGACCATTCAGAACTGTCACCGGTATCTTATTCGTATTCTTAGTTTTATTTTTCTGGTTTAAAAAGTAATTGATATAGATTATCTTCCAATTTATCCCTGTTTATCTTTTTGCCGATAAAAATAAGTTTGCTAAACCGGTTTTCGTCACCCCAGGGATCACCGATTTCGAACATATAGGTTGAACGCACTGCTTGAAAGATGTACCTTTCGGGCATATCTTCGAAACTTACGATACCTTTTACCCTGTAAATAGTATCATTGTTAAAGTGAAGAAAGTTTTGCATCCAGAAACTAAAATTACCAAGATCGAAACTACCCGGAATGGAAAAGCCTTCGGACAATATGTCGTGATAGTGTTCTTTTTTACCGATGATAACCGACGGCTTAGTAAGGTTTTTTATTTTTGATATTGTAAGATTCCGGAACGATAGCGTTGACTTTGCAATTGCCTCCCCTGAAAAAGTAAAAGTATCGAGAATGTCAATTTTTTCAATATCAGCATAAGCTACCGGATATATTTCTGCCAATGGGTTAACTTCCTTAATAAGCCGTTTTAACTCGTATGCATAATCCAGGTGTATATTATCTGTTTTGTTTAGAAGCACTATATCCGACAGGGCAAGTTGTTTACGCACTTCTGGCTGTTCATCTATCAGATCTTCCATATTAACAGCATCGGCCAGGCAAATAACGCTATCGAGCCGGAATTGCATCTGAATGTCTTCGGACGATAAAAATGCTTGGATAATAGTGTCTGGATCGGCAATACCAGTGGTTTCTACAAGCAAATGATTAAATACATACTCTCCATCGATTAGCTGGTTTATAGCCTTTTGAAAGTCGTCGTTAAGAGAACAGCAAATACAGCCATTGGCCAGCTCAAAAATGTTTTCGTTGGCACCTACTATTAACCCACCATCAATACCTATTTCGCCAAATTCGTTTTCGATGATGGCAAATTTCTTATTCGCATATTTTTTTATCAGGTTGTTGAGCAAGGTTGTTTTCCCTGAGCCTAAAAAGCCTGTAATAATGGTAACCGGGATTCTGTGATCGTCCATATACATTTTTCCTGTTGTTTTAATACTGGCTCCTGATCCTAATTATTGCACTTACTGCACATGCCCTTAATGATTACATCGCACTGGATGGATGTAAACCCTTCAGGCAATTCATAAGCTTGCGTTTTAACTGCGTTTAAACATACCAGTGAATTACATTTGGTGCAAAAGAAATGAACGTGGTCGGTTGTATGTCGATGTCCACCTTCACATTGATTTAGCGCATATTTAATAATGGTATTATCTGCCACTATACGATGCAGAATACCTGCTTCTTCTAAAGTCTGCACACTGCGATAGAACGTAATTCGGTCGTACAGCGCCCCCATTTTTTCTTTTACCTCGCTTTCTGATAATGGGTTTAGGCTTGTTTGTAAAGCCTGTATTATTGCCACCCTTGGAGAAGTCTTCTTTAACTGGTGTGTTTGTAAAATTTCTATGGCATTCATTTGTTCCTAATGTTAACCAAAAACACTGTAATAACATTTCATTTGAAATATTGTTGCAAATGAAAGACAAATTTTGAATTTGTTCAAGGTTTTAAAAAAGATATTTATGGTTTCAATAAAAGTTGTTGGATTTGAGTCAATAAAAGAAGATCCTGCATATACCCAAAGACATTAAGTCTTAAAATTACCGCCATTTAATTGATCGTATTAGATTAACAAATCAAAAGATTAATGACTGTGAAGTTCACACCAGGAAGGCAATGCACCTGATATTTAAGAGGTTGCTAAATAGACCGGAACTTCAAACCAAATAAATCATCCTGGAAGCGAAGGTCCGTATATATAATTGCTGTCGCGGTATTTACCTGTATCAAAATCGGTCTGATATTGATTGAAAATATTCTTAACCCCGCCAAAAAACTTCCAGTCCGTTGTGGAGCTTTTCAAACCTAAAAAGATATGAAAGTTTAAAGTTATTCTCGAAGAAAGAACCGGTAGTAATTATTCTGTCGGTATCCGGATTTTCAGGTGAACCTGCAACATGAAGAATATCCATGGAACCAGTGTATACTCCGCTAAGAGATGCATTAAATCTTTCTCCCGGTGTTATTGTAACCGTATAATAACCATATCTGTCGGGAGTTCTCAGATACTTTTTCACAGGTTCGAGCGATTCGGAATAGGCAACGGGATTTTCGAAGTAACTCGACTGTAATGTAAGGCCTGTTTCAACCTGAACCTTTTTACTATAATTGCCTCTTAATTCAAATGTTATCCCCTGAACAAGCGATCCGGAAGCATTTCGTTTTTCAAATATCAACCCAAAATTATCCTCACCGGCTTCCTCAAGTTTAAAAGCGTTTTCCAGGACAGTATAAAACCCTTCAAGTGTAAATCCCCAGATATATTTTTCAGTTGCCCTGTCGTGATTAACCGAAAGGCTGTAGCTGGTCGATCTTTCCTCCTTAAGATTTTCAGCCAGTCGGACCCTCGAAACTCCACCACCGGCAAAAGCGATATGCATATCTGTATCAAAAGCCTGAGGTGCCCTGAAGCCTGTGGACCAGGAAGCCCTGAACTGAGTATTATTATAAAGCTTGTAGAGTAAAGAAAAACGAGGATTAACAACTACTTTACTAACAAGATTATGTTTATCGGCCCTTAAACCCGACAACAACGTTAAACCTTTCATTATTTCCCAGTCGCTTTGCAAAAAGCTGCCGGTGGTATAGGTTGTTTGATCTATTTTGTAGTTGTAAGCCTCAATAACATCAAGCACGTCGTCGTAAAGGTACTCAGCACCGGCAGTAATAGTATTTGTCCCCGAAAGGAAGTTTTCAATTTTATGATTGAACTGAATTCCAGCCTGAAAGGTACTATTATCGGTATCCCCATACGGAGGATTCATAAAATGAGCTATGTAAGCAGACGAATCGCCAGTTTCGGGAATAATACCGGTGTAGTGTTTTCTTTTGGTATTTTGACCTGCCAGATAAGTGATAAAAGACGTTTTATCGTTATTTAAATCAATTTCATAATCAACACTGCCCATAATAACGTTATGGGTCCGCTCTTCGGATTGCTCAGCTTCATGTGCTGCCTTATCAGTCATTTCGCCACCATAACGGTACTCGTACATGCTGCTGAAACTAAATTCAAGTTTCTGATTGGGTGTAGGTTTCAGAAAAGATGTTACTCCAAACGAATTATTTTTCAACATGGGCATTTCCGAATAATTATCTCCATTAACATCGAAATAATCGCGTTCCCGGCGTGTGGCAAAAAACGACATTCCTGCATTTCGCTGTGGCGAAAGTACATTCATATTTGCATTTACCTGATTATCATTGGCCACACCATCAATAACAGCGTGATTTACCGACACTTCATATGTATTCTGGTCGGGAATTTTAGTCAAAATATTTACAGTCCCCCCGATAGCGCTGGAGCCATACAAGGCAGACCCTCCTCCCCTCACAACTTCAATACGGTCTATCATGTTGGCCGGAATCTGCTCCATGCCATACAAGCCGGTTAACGGACTGAAAATTGGCCGGCCATTGATCAATATTTGTGAATAGGAACCGCCCAGCCCATTCATTCTCAGCTGGGAATAATTACAGGTTTGGCAATCAGTTTCGACACGCAAGCCAGGTTGAAAACATAATCCTTCGGACAAGGTACTGGCCTGAATTAAACCCAGTGTTTTCCCTTCGAGCACATTTACAATCACCGGCGATTCTGTTTTCCTTTTAAATGTTTTTGTTCCGGTAACAACAACTTCATTGAGCGACATTACCTCAGCTTCAAGATCGAAGTTTATCTCACTGGGTAACTCCTTTTTTGAGTGAAACGAGCTTTGTTTGTTTCTTATAACCCACTAATTGAGCAGTTATCTCAAAATCTCCTTCCGGAAGGTTAATCAGCATAAAATGCCCTGTTTCGTCGGTTGTGGTTCCAATATTTTTACCTTCAATAACTACTGTGGCAAAAGGTAAATGTTCTCCCTTCGATTTAACATCCCCAAAATATTGGCATCGGTCTTTTGAGCTTTCAGGATAACAGGTGACACCAGAAATATTATATAAAAGAGTATTGATTTCTTCATAGACTTTATTAGTTTTTAACACTAAACAAGCTGAAGAACTATAGGTTCGAAATTAAGACCAATGAGTCTTTATTTATAAAACCGAAGGATCTGACACTGTAAATTACAACAAATCAACTAGCCAAGGGCAACATCGAGGAGCATCATAACAGCAAAACCAACCATAACGCCAATAGTTGACAAGTCGGTTTCGTTCCCGGTTTGCGATTCAGGAATAAGCTCCTCGGCAACAACAAAAATCATGGCTCCGGCAGCAAAAGAAAGAGCATAAGGGAGTATGGGGGTTAAAATAATCACCAGAACAGCACCAATAACACCGGCAACAGGCTCTACAATTCCCGAAATCTGTCCGTAATTAAAAGCTTTTCTTCTCGAGAAACCTTCGCGGCGCAATGGGATAGAAACGGCAGCTCCTTCGGGGAAATTCTGAAGGCCGATACCAATGGCCAGGGCCAGTGCTCCGGCCAGAGCTCCCGTATCGGGATTATTGGCTAATGCACCGAATGCAATACCAACTGCTAAACCTTCGGGGATATTATGAAGCGTAATGGCTAATACCAATAAAACACTGCGGTGCCAGGAAGTTTTTTATACCTTCGGCTTTTTCGCGACCAAGGCCAAGATGAAGGTGAGGAAGTATACGATCAATCAGAT
>JAAUTT010000326.1 GCA_012031335.1 Bacteroidales bacterium
AAGGGAGATGAATTTTACCCTTCCTTGAGTGAAAAGGGGAATTTGTTTTTTACAGCAACCAGAAACAACGGAATAGGTAGGGAGGATATTTTTATATCTGAGTACGAAAAAGGCAAATATACATTGCCTAAACCATTACCTGCTGAAATAAATTCGGCATTGTATGAATTTAATGCCTATATAAGTCCAAAGGAAGATATGATAATTTTCAGCTCATTTGGGAGAGATGATTGTTTTGGCGGTGGCGATTTATACATAAGCCGCAAAGATGGTAATGGAAAATGGAGTCAATCCAAAAATATGGGAAAGCTAATCAATTCCGATAAACTAGATTATTGTCCTTTTGTAGATTGGGAAAATCGTAACTTCTATTTTACAAGCGAAAGAATGGCACTTGATAATAAAGAAGTTAAAAGTGTAAATTCTTTAAAGCAAATAGCCAATAAAACCATAAATGGTTTTGGTAATATTTATCAGATAGGACTTGATGAAATAGAAAAATCAGAATGAAAAGTCGTTGTTCAAATGCACAATAGCTAAAAGGTTTGTCTTCAGCGAGCTCCCTGCGATCGGTTCAATGATATGTGAAGGTTATGACCTGGTTCAGTATTTTGTCTAACCTTTTAGGGAAAATGCCAGCATTCCCTTAATGGCCATAGTTCACAGGGAAGCAGAACCACGGAATTAAACTGGTTTTGAATGCTGTAATAAAGATGGTGAATTCCGACAACAGGCATATCTGGATTCTTTCACACTTTTCGACATAAGTTGTTATTTTTGTAGCAAAGAAAAAGCATGAAATTTCAGATTGTACAACCTTCCGGTTTCCTGAAAAAATATATAAAGAATTACTGCTTTATGGAATCGGACATCTACGACAACGACGTGTTGGAGAGGGTTATACCTACTGAAAATATTCAATTGATGTTTCATTATAAAAATCCTTTTGTTGTATTTCATTCGAACAATTCTGTCATTAAACAACCCAGGTCAATAATTAGTGGATTGAGCGATAATTATTCCGATGTTTCAACTGCCGGAGAATGCGGGGTTGTATTTATTAGTTTTCATCCGACCGGTGCCTGCCATTTTTTCAATTTTCCACTTTCCGAAATTGAAAACCTAAGTGTGGATTTGACTGACATATTTAACGCTGAAATAAGGCAAATAGAAGAATTACTATATTTAAAAGACACAATAAAAGAAAAGGTAACTGTGATAGAGAATTTCCTAATAGGGCGTTATTCTCCAATTCCTTCACATGATGGCTTGTTAATTCAAAAAGGTGTTGAAATAGTTAAAAACTGCAAAGGACAAACAAACGCTAAATATTTGTCGGATTGCTTATTTACCTCACCGAAAACATTAGAACGAAAGTTTGCAAAATATCTTGGTAAAACTACCAAACAGCTTATTAAACTAATACGTTTTCAGGAAGTGCTGAATGATTTTAGTTGCGTTAATGAACTTAGTCTGACCGAACACGCATATAGAAATGGATATTTTGATCAATCACACTTTATTCACGACTTCAAATCATACACGGGTTACACCCCTAAAGAGTTTTATGCAAAATATCCTGATTTTAATATGGATGGAGAAAATAGTTAGTTTTCAAAATTATCGTTTGTCTGTTTTTTACAATTTTACCCCTATGTCTTGAGCTTATTTTTGCTGCATAATTAAAGGAGCTTAATATGACAGCAGAAATTCAGATTCACAATCTTTTTAAAAAATACCCCAACGGTACAGAAGCCCTTAAAGGGTTAAGCCTTAAAATTCATAAAGGGCAGTTTTTTACATTACTCGGTCCAAACGGTGCCGGTAAATCGACCCTGGTAAAAATACTAACCACTTTGATCAACAAGGATTCGGGCGATTTTAGTATTTCGGGAATCAATCCTGAAATGAATCAATCAAAAATTCAGAAAATTATTGGTGTTGCATCGCAGGACAATGAGATTGACCCGACTGAAAAAGTTGAAAATTTACTTGTTTTTCAAGGCAGGTTGTTTGGCATGAATAAAACAGAAGCAACTAAACTTGCAAATGAATTAATTCAATTATTTGAACTCGAAAAAGAGCGGAATAAGAAAGCAAGTGCTTTATCAGGTGGAAATAAACGCAGACTTCATTGTGCCCTGGCTCTTGTTCATCGTCCTCGTGTTTTGTTTCTCGACGAACCAACAGTTGGTATGGATCCAGTTGCACGGGCTAACTTCTGGGAAGTCATTGCACAACTGAATAGCAAAGAGACAGTAACGGTTTTTCTTACAACACAATACCTCGATGAGGCTGATAAACATGCTACTGAAATGGCGCTCATTGTCGATGGGTTAATTCAATATTCGGGAACTATCATTGATTTTAAGAAAATGGTAAATCCCAATGGCGGGCTGTCACTGGATGACAGTTATCTGCACTTTATTAAATCAATATCTAATCAGGAACTTACAAAAAGCTAAAAAGAACAACACTATGAATACAGCAAATATATTACTGATTGAAAGAGGTATAAGCAAGTTAATAAAGAATCCTTCTGCGCCCATAATGGGTTTCGGGATGAGTTTGTTTTTCTTGTTGGTATATAATGCCGGAATTGGCGGAATTGGTTCAATGGAAGCTTTTGGTAGCGGGGGTTATTTATCATTTGTTTTTCCGATAACAATTATTTCATTGGCAATGGGTTCTTCGGCAGGAGCCGGTCAAACCCTCAATGCCGATATGCAATCGGGTTATTTCAAAAGGCTATATTTAAGTCCTGCCCCCCGGTGGATTTTAGTGGTTGCACCCATGCTTGCCGATACAATTTCTTCAATGATTTTCACTATACTTTTAATAGTTATTGGGGCAATATTTGGGGTAAGTTTTCAATTTGGTCTCATGTCCGTTCTTGGAATATTATTATTATCATTTTTATGGTCACTTACTTTATGTGGATTTTCCGCAGGTATTATGTTGCGTACCGGCCAGCATCAAAGTGCAGCAATAGTAACCAATGCAGTTTTTCCTTTACTTTTTTTAAGCACAACATTTTTACCCCGGGAGTTGATAACTGCCGATTGGTTGCTGGCTGTTTCGTGGGGTAATCCGGTAACCTACATTCTTGAAGGAAACAGGTACTTACTTGGCGGTACTTCCTCTGCTGGTTTTTTCTACATTGGGATACTAATATTTGCTATAACTTCTGTTGTTTCAGTTACTTTTGCATTGTTGAGCGCAAAAAAAATAAAGGTTTAAGTTTATGAACAGAGACAAAATAATCATTAAAAACGCACATACAAACAATCTCAAAAACATCGATATTGAGATTCCAAAGCACAAATTAGTAGTATTTACAGGTGTTTCAGGCTCAGGGAAATCGTCATTGCTTTTCGATACAATTTATACAGAAGCTCAGCGACAATTGGTAGAGACATTTTCAACGTTTGCCCGCACCCGAATGCCTAAATTGTCTCGTCCTGATGTGGACGACATTCTCAATTTGTCAACCGCCATTGTTATCGACCAAAAACGAATGGGAAATAACCTGCGGAGTACAGTGGGAACAGCAACAGAAATTAACACCTATCTGCGACTGCTTTTTTCGCGCATTGGCAAACCATTTATTGGTCCTTCGTTTTGTTTTTCTTTTAACCATCCCGAGGGCATGTGCCCGCATTGTAACGGTTTGGGGAAACAGATTAAAATTGACCTTGATATGTTCCTCGACAAAGAGAAATCCATTCGCGATGGGGCTATCTCGCACCCACATTATAAAGTCGGAGGTTTTCTTTGGAAAGAGTTAGTCAGTTTGGATGTTGTTGATTCCGAAAAACCGCTAAAAGAGTTTTCAGAAGACGAATTGAATATGCTATTGTTTTCCGAACCTTTTCTGATAAAGGATGCAAAAGAAAAATTAAGCTACAACCGGAACTTCGAAGGAATTGCCCGTAAACTTGAAAATGCTGTCGCCACAAGGGCTGATGATGAAACTGCCGAAGAAGACAAGAATGCATACACAAAATATTTTAATTATCAGCCATGCGAACAATGTGGTGGTACCCGATTGAACGAGCGGGCAGGAAATGTTAAACTCAACGGGCTTACCATTGCCGATGTATGCCGTTTGGAACTGGTGGATGTTCTCCCGTTTTTGTTGAATATCAACGACGAAATATCCAGGCCAATATTGCGGAAAGCTCAATTTTTACTTCAGCAACTAATTGAAATTGGCGTGGGATATTTGTCGCTCGAACGGGCGGTAAGCACACTCTCGGGAGGTGAATCGCAACGGGTAAAAATGAGTAAGCAAATGGACTGCAACCTGGTAGACATGCTTTACGTTCTTGATGAACCTTCTATCGGCTTACATCCCCGCGACACGGAGAACCTGATGAATATTTTGTTTCGGTTAAAAGAAAAAGGGGAATTCTGTGTTTGTGGTAGAACATGATCCTGACATTATCCGGGCTGCCGAATGGATAGTAGATATTGGACCCAAAGCAGGTAAATATGGAGGAAATGTGGTTTTTAACGGTGAACCTGCGGGCTTACAAAACACCGAAAGCCTCACAGGTGAGTATCTCCTGAAAAAAGATAAACCGACCTATAAGCGAAAGCAGGGGTACTTCGTTTTTTGAAATCAAAAATGCTACGGCCAACAACCTGAAAAATGTTTCGGTTAAAATTCCAAAAAGGAGTATTAAACCTGTGTTACCGGAGTGGCCGGAAGTGGCAAAAGCAGCCTGATACACGAATGCTTTGCAAAACAACATCCCGATGCCATTGTTATTGATCAATCTCCCATTGGGAAATCATCAAGAGCAAATGCAGCGACATTTATAGGTGTTTTTGATTTAATACGAAAAGAATTTGCTTCTGCAACCAAATCCGAAGCCTCCTTATTCAGCTTCAATTCAAAAGGTGCATGCCCAAAATGCAACGGACAAGGGGTTTTAACTTTTGAACTTCATTTTTTGGATTCTGTAAAAACAATTTGTGACGAATGCGAAGGAAAACGGTATCATTCCGAGGTATTGGAACTGAAATTCCAAGGTAAAAATATTGCCGAAGTACTGGACATGACAGTTGCTCAGGCATCGGAATTTTTCGATTCAGCAAAAATAAAAAAACACTTATTTCTTTTACAGGAAGTTGGTTTAGGTTATTTGAAATTGGGACAGTCACTTAGTACCTTAGTCTGGCGGCGAATCGCAACGGTTAAAAATAGCAACTGAATTGAAAAATGAAGGCAATATTTACATTATGGATGAGCCAACAACAGGACTTCACATGTCGGATATTGATAATTTTTATAAAATCGTAAAAACATTGGTGAATAACGACAATACCGTGATTATTATAGAGCACAACCTCGATATTATCAAATTTGCTGACTGGATAATTGACATGGGGCCCGAAGGAGGGAAAAAGGGTGGCGAGTTAATATTTCAAGGATTTCCGGAAGATATTGTGCATTGCGAACAGTCTGTTACAGGAAAATATTTGAAGTATGTGATATAATCAGCACTAATTGTAGGTACTCCCTAAAGTCGCACAATCAAAGCTTATAACCAAAACTTTGTAAAAGAGCTTACAAAGTCAGCCCAGGCAACCGCCTTTCAAATCGGTTTTAGGATTATTCACCAATTATTTATTTTTAGAGGGTTCATAAATCGCTTCGTTTATTTGCTCACGCTCAAAAAAGCAAAATATTTTCTGTTTAAAAATTGGATTGTATAATTTATATATTACATTTGTTCTTATAAAAGAATAATTCTTATTTAGTAAATATTCAATGAAACGTTTGGTAGAAGATATAAGGAAAAAATTTTCAGAAAAGGGATTAAAGATAACCCCTCAACGAGTTGTGATACTAGAAGCTATTTAT
>JAAUTT010000327.1 GCA_012031335.1 Bacteroidales bacterium
TGCCTTTCATCACTATGGAGGCGATTTGGAAGCGATGAGTCTTGTTCATCTGGCAAGGCCCGATAAAAACATTTATTTTTCGGAACAAATGATAACTGAAAAGCCAAATAGTCCCGAGATTAACATAGTAAATCCGGTAAAACGAATGGTCATCGGAACAACCCGGAACTGGAGCCGTAACATGATTTTATGGAATCTTGCCGCTGATTCGTTAAATGATCCCCATACGGACAACGGGGGTTGTTCAATGTGTCAGGGAGCCATTACCATTGATGGAAATAAAGTTTCACGGAATGTTGCTTATTATACGGTTGCTCATGCCTCAAAATTTGTACTTCCGGGTTCAATTCGCATTTATTCAACCAACAGAGGCGATCAAACAGCTTACTTATATGAAGACGAACAAAGGCCCGGGGTATTCAGGACAGCACTTGTTGAAAACACACAGGTATTGCCCAATGTTGCCTTTAAAACCCCTGAGGGTAAAATTGTTTTGATTGTTGTGAATGATACATTTAATGAAAGAGGGTTTAAAATAATGTATAAAGGGGAGTTTGCCGGAATTGAATTGTCTCCGGGTTCGGTTGGAACGTATGTGTGGGAGGAATGATAGTTTAGGGCAGAACGAAAGACATGAAAAACGGAATCATTTGCTATTGCACGAATGACCAACCATTACCAACAGTATGCCACAAACACCGTATACCATCTCATTATCAGCTTCTTTGAAAAATAAAAAACAGGTTAACGGTTTTGAGTGTCGTTATTTTAGCTAAATTGACTTTTGATAAAAACAAGGGTTACGATATAAAAATAAACCAAAGATGGTTTATGGAAATGTTTGAAGTCATTTAAAATTATAAATATGAAAACAAAGCTAATTTTCTACACATTACTTGTAATAATGAGTAGTTGTAAAAATGTAGCGGTTCATGATAACAATATTTCTGTTGCAATTCATTTTATTGATGCTTTTTATTCTTTTAATAAGGATAGTTTGATGTCCATATTGTCGAAGACTGATATGTTGTCAAAAAGAAGCATTTTGTATTATCAAGGTTGGGCGGAGTGTGGCAACTATGAAATATTGAATCGTAATGATTGTATTGAAAAAAATGATTCTCTTGTATTATGCCCGATTACTGTAGAAGATGATTTAATTGGAGCTCTTAAAATTGATTTTAATACCACAGATACCTTTCATTTAACCATTATCGATGGTAAAATACGGGATGTTCAAATATCTTCAAACGACCCTGATATGTATTTTGAAGCTAAAGAATGGGTAAATCAAAACCTTCCGGAACTTATTGAAAAGCCATGTGAAGGTATTTGGAAAGATGGAACAACACCATGTGAGTGCGTCAAAGCAATGGTTGAAGGATTTACTGAATTTATCACTAATAGAAATCCTTCAATAAAATAGTCACAAATTATCATACTGAAAAGTTAAAAAAATGAATAAAAACGGCTTCTAACACATAGCCCCATCAATCAGGAAGTTGATTGACAGCCTCTGACTTTTATTGTGATCAAACGGGAACTTGATTGACAGCCCCTGACTAAAACAGGATGTGAACCGGTTTTAAAAATACTTCATTCCTCCCGAACAGGACACATGTAAATACAATAAGGGTTGATTGGTGTTGGCAGAAAAAATCATTGGCTCTTGCACGAATGACCAACCATTACTAACAGTATGCCGCAAACACCGTATTCCATCTCATTCTCAGCTTCTTTGAAAATAAAAAACAGGTTACCGGTTTTGACGTGTCGTTATTTTTGTTAAATTGGCTGTTGAAAAAAAAACAAGGTTGCGATATAATAAAAATAAACCAATGTTGGTTTATGGGGACGTTGTGTGCCATATTAAGAAAACGCTACAAATGAAAATTGAACTTGATACTAATGAAATTATACCCTTTGAAGATTTTGAACTTAATTGGAGATGGGATGATATTCATAATCCTGATATTTCAACTGTAGACAAGGGACAGATTAAACCTTTAAGTGTCCAAGAATCAAGGCGGATTAATAAAATCATTGGATATTTTGAGCTGGAAAGCAATTTATACAGTTCATTTGAGCCCTCTGATTGGATTTTAGCAAGTTCAGAAACATTGGACTCAATTGAAAAATTTTCGAATGACTTTAAAAAATTGACTCAGGATTTTAATGAGAACCTTTTTATTTCATGGAATAGTACGACTTGTATTTATACGACAAAGGATATTTTTATAAAATATTGGGATGATTTCTGTTATCCAAGTTCAGATGACGTTACAATAATTTCTGAATTGACAAATTGGGTGTATTTTTATAAACATTTTGAAGTTGGACGATTTTGGAAAAGAGAGAAATAAATACGGCACACAATCGAGTAGACTGTCCCATCAGCGGTAGCTGATGGGAAGAGCCTCTCACACCACTGTACGTACGGGTCTCGTATACAGCGGTTCATTAAGATGTGGGGCGACTTTTTCGTAATACGATAACATGGCTTCATATCCCCTTTTGCGTAATTTAGCGATCGTAATTGTTGTTCCCAGTATAGGGCTTTGGGCGATAGCCCAGCCTCCCATGCGAGAACGGCTCCATTGATATGCCATCTCGATTTCCACACCAAGGCGGATAAGGTTCTTCCTTTTCCGTTCGGGCTTTTTCCAGTTATGCCATATACAATACCTTAAACGGTTGCGAACCCATCCGTCAATGTCTTTTAGTTTGCCTTGTATACTTGCCATACGGAAGTAATTAAGCCATCCTTCAGATGTCTCTTTGATTTTCCGGATACGCTCGTCGAAGGTCATAGGTGTGGTTTTGCGTGTGATGGTTTTCATTTTCTCTCTGATAGATTTCCAGCTTTTCGCACTTACTACCAACTGGTATTTGCCTTTCTCACCTTTTACATAAGTGGGTACAAAGCTGTAACCAAGTATTGTAAAGTTAACGGGTTTGCGGATGCCGCTTTTCTCCCTGTTGATGGGTAACCTTAGTTTGTCCCGAAGGAACATAAAAATGTTATTTCCAATCTTACGGGCAGAATGCTCGCTTTTGGTATAAATACTAAAATCGTCGGCATAGCGGACATAGCGAAGTCCCTGTTTCTCCATTTCTTTGTCCAATTCATTTAACAGTAAGCATTCGGTCAAGCACAGGTTGATCTCAAAAAATATTGTGGTTATATTTCTGAAGAAAATACAATTTTTGGAGTTCTTTGAAGTATTGTGGATTAGTCCAACCTTTTTCTAATGTTTTCCAATAATTATTGGACTTTTGTGGGGGTTTCCTCAGGTTTTTGCGACGCTTTCCAGTTATGGGGCAGGAGTTCTGCAAGATCTTTGCTGTAATCCTGGTTATAATACGGTATTCTTGTCAGCACATCGGTGAGCCACCTGCGGGGGTTCACATCCGAGGCAATGCAGCATCCCAAAAGCGAGTACATTATGGCTGCATTTTCTGCTGCATCATGGTTACCGCAAAAGAGATAATTTTTCCTGCCAAGGGCTAATGGCCTAATTGTGTTTTCTACAAGGTTATTATCGATGCGGTAACGACCGTCGAGGTGGTAGCGCGATAACCTGTGGAACAGGGAGTAAGTGTATCGTAGAGCTTTGCTCATCCTGCCACCAGGCAATGCTTTTGGGTGGTAACTTAAGATCCATTTTTCAAAAGCGCACATAACCGGGTAAGCAAGCCTTGCTCTGAGTTCGGCCCGGCCCTCATAACTTAGCTCCTGGTCATCGGCCATAGTTTCGACCTTGTAAATGAGTCCGATTTGTTCCAGGGCATATTCAGCTCCGGATTTATCTTCCGCTACCGCATCCGAGAACTTTCTCCGGGCATGTGCCCAGCAACCAAGCAGCAACACGCCTTTTTTGTTCTCGTATATGGAATAGGCTTCATACCCGTCAGTTTGTATTGCACCCCGGAATGGATAAAGTAGTTCGGTTACAACTTTTTGGGCCCTTGAGCCTTTGTCGTAATGAAAAACATCAGGTTTTCCATTACTGCCCTCACCACCCAAAGGTATGATTTGACTGTCTTGTGCTTCTCATTGTCGATCACCGGAACGGTGGTTTCGTCTACCTGTATATAGTCGGTGGCAAGTACCAGTTCCTTTAACCTGAGGTACAATGCCCTGAGCAAATCGCTACACCCTACAAACCAGTCGTTTATAGTTGATGCCGGTATCTTAACGCCTTCCATTTTGAACATGGCTATCTGCCTGTGAAAAGGAAGGTGGTACATGTACTTGTTCATTATAAGTTCTGCAAGCAGACTGGCATCAGCATTAGCGCGCGGAAGTGGCAAAAGTGGCAGCGGAGCTGTTTTGATATTTTTAGCCTTTGTTGCATCCGTATTGGTTTCTTGCAAAATCTGAAGTTCCTTTTTTAAGGCATAGATATAACGGACAATGCGGCGTACAAACATTTTCGCCCGGCTTGCTTTCCAATATCTCGGTTACTTCTTCGCCTATGCGTTCCCAGTTTTGGTCAATACCTTCGGGTTCTATAATTTCTGTTTCGCGGCGAAGATGCTCGGGGAGTGGCAGCCTGACGGGATGTTTTTTTGCTCGTTCCGCTTTTTTACGGTTGTAGGTGATTATTTCCTGTTCGGCAGCTTTTATGGCTTCCTTCTCCTGGGGCAGGGTTTCTATCCCTTCAAAATCGATCTTGCGCTGGGCCGGATCGGCAGGTATGAACTTTTCGCTCGATGGCTTCCAAAACTTACGCCTGTACCAGGCCAATTGATCGGTCAGCTTCTTTATCAACTGGTCCTTTTCTTTGATTAAAACGTCCTTTTTTTCAATAGTTTCCTGATATTGTGCATTGCGCTTTTCGGCCTGATCAAGTGCCCCGCCATCCACCTGGCGTAACATGGAGAGTTCCTGGTAAAGCTCATCGCGTTCCAGCAGGAGTTTCTCTATCAGTGCATCTTTATCAGTTGTGTTGTCCACGGGTTGCCTCGCATTTTGTTATGGGTTAAAGGTAACAACAAAAATTGAGATGTCAAACTGTTTAATTATTTGAATGACAGGTTTTTATTAACATTTTTATGGAGTTTTCCACACCCTGTTTTTACGCTTTCGACCATGGTAATCAAATCGGACCAGTTTATGGTTATGGAGGTTGTGTTTTCATCGTATGGGGGCAGCTTAAACCGTCCCGATTCCAGTTTTTTATGATATATAACCAAACCGGCATATTCCATGTGCAGGATTTTCATCACGTTTTGGTTTCGGTTCATAAAGATGAAAACTCCGCCCTCTCGTACATTCTGGTTCATGGAGGATGCAACAATGCCCGAAAGGGTGAAAAAGCTTTTTCGCATGTCTACTGGCAGTGGATACAAGTAATACTTCAGTGAGTTGTGGAGATGAAACATGGCAATCAGTCTAACAGGTTAATAAGCGCTTTTAGGTGCAAAAGATCGAGATCCTTTTTAACCCGAAGTTCAACCCCGTTAGGATACCCTATTTCTAATATGCATTCATCTGGCAGGTTATTTTCTTGTCTGATTGGATTTGTATTTGCTCCGGCGGCCAATATGGAAGCGTTTCTGACCTCAATTGGTATAAATCGTTTTCCATTATTGTTGCGAAGTTTCTTTTTCCAGTTATAAAATGTCGCCCGGGCTATACCCTCGTTGGAACAAAAATCGTTCACCGTTAATCCCGATTTCTTATGCCTTTCCAGAATGGCTAAAATTTTAGACTCGTCTCTCATAGAATTTTTGCCGGAAAAATAGCCTACCGGAAAATTATTTACAAGACGTGCGTGACCGGATGCGTTACCCTTCAGGTGGACCAACCGCAAAAAGGACTATGCTACCGAAATCCAAACCATACCCGGAGTGGAGTTCC
>JAAUTT010000328.1 GCA_012031335.1 Bacteroidales bacterium
TCGGACGTATATTTCTGAACGAAGGTCTTATGATTAGCCTCTTTGGTGCAATTGTTGGGACTTTGCTTGGTATCCTGGTTTGCTGGATTCAAATGCGTTTTGGAATTATAAAACTATACGGTAGCGGTTCTTTTATTATAGATGCCTATCCGGTAGCAATCGAAATTTCTGATATTATTTTTGCATTTTTTATTGTTTTGGCCATTGGATTATTTGCTGCCTGGTATCCTGTTAAACTGATAGTAAACAAGTATCTCATTTAAAAACTAATAGTTAAATTTCTGTACCTGAAAAACAATTGTTTCTTTACAATTCTCAGTTAGATAAAACCCATTTCTCACCAACATTCGTTAAAAAAAGGAATTGACTAGTATAACATTTCTTCTATAGCATCGTAAAAACCTTTGGTTACTTATTAACAATCAAAAAATAATATTAACATTTTTTGACAAAGTTAAATAACTGCTTTAATTTTTAACGATAATTCTCAAAATCAAGATTTTGAAAGTCTTAATTTAGAGATAACATAACAAAAAAATATGAACCCTAACTTTTATACCAAGAAACTGCAGGCTGCTTGTCCTTTTCGTATTTATCTGCCTTGTAAATATCAAATCGTATAGTCAGGTATCTGATAAAATTGATTTTAAATATTCGGTAGATTCCGTAAGAGTTGGCGATTCATTTCAATTTAACATAAAAATTTCCGCTATTGAGGGAAATGGACCATTTATAGTTGCTGTTTACGAAAATCTAAAACAGGAAATGATTGAACTTGACAAAAAGGAAAATGTAACCGATACCGGAACAACATTATCATTTCTCGGAAGAAAAGCTTGTGTGATTTATATTCGGAATCAGGCGACAGGAGTATTTAAAACTTTAATTTATTAATACATTGTTGATGATGAAACGACTACTCTATTTAAGCGTTTTAATCTGGGTATCTACAGTTAGTGCAATTGCTCAGATTAATATAGCATCAACATCCTATACTGATGTTACCTGTAATGGTTCTGGCGATGGAACAATTACTGTAAATATTAACGACGCAGGTACACCGGCAAATCCACCCTATACATATGAGTTAAGAAATTTTTCTGATTTAAGTCTCGTTAAATCTCAAAGTACATCCAACTTAACAACAACATTTACCTCATTGACTCCTGGAACTTATATAGTGAGGGTTGTCGATAGTCATATTCCAATAAATGCTGCTTTTACCGGGAGTATAGTAATTGCGGACGGAACTGTGTTAAACGGAGGAACCATAGGTAGTGACCAGAGTATTTGTACGGGAGTAAATCCAGCAGCTTTTACCGATTTGTTAAGTCCGGCTGGTGGATCTGGTGTTTGGGCTTATGATTGGGAATACCAGGAAAACTGCTCTGGTGTATGGATTGCACTGGGGGTAAATGCCTTGGTATATGATCCGCCGGTAATTCCCAATACCCGGTGTTATAGAAGAAAAGCAACCAGAGGGGCTTGTGGTTCGGAATACTCTAATATTGTTACCATTACTGTTAATACTCCACCTTCCGGCGGAGGTGATATTGGTATCGCAGGCGCTGATGCTATTACAACAATTTGCCATAACACTGATCCTGCTGCTTTTGCAAGCGTTACCGCAGCCTCAGGAGGGTCTCCGGTTGGTCAGTACGTTTGGCAATATACTACCAATATGGCTGCTGTAGCTGGTGATGGCAACTGGACAGATATCGCATCTTCCAACAGCACATCCTTCGATTATAATGTAGCCTTAACGGTTAATACCCGTTTTATCAGGAAATATTATAATACTTGCGGTGCAGTATATTCTGATATAATCCGAATTAATGTTTCCTCTCCTGTTGTACAAGGTTCCATAAGTAATACAATGCAAGGTTTTTGTGTCGGTAGTGCTGATCCGCCTGCATTTTCAGTAACCGCTCCAACAGGTGGAACTGGTGCCTGGACCTACCAGTGGCAAAGAAGCGCTAATGGTACATCTGCCTGGCAAAATTTAGTAACCACAGCCGGTTATGATCCCTCCAGCATAAACCAGACCTGGTTTTACAGAAGAATTGAAACTAATTCATGCGGTACATTTACATCTCCTAATGTTGAGATAAGAGAAGTTGATTGAATGCTTCCGGTATAACCATAGATACTAGGCCAACATGTTCCTATTCAACTAACGGACAATTAACAGCTGTTGTTGGAGGAAATGGTTTTGCCCCTTTTAATTATGCATGGAATAATGGAGCAACTACACAAACCATTTCAGGACTTGCTGCTTCAACTTATACATTAACTATTACCGATAACCTGGGATGTAGTACAATTAAAAATGCCAATCTAAGCTCACTTTCAGGAAATATTACTTTTACAACAGCTGCTATTTCAACCAGTTCCTGTTCAGGAGGTGCAACCGGAACAATTACGGCTGGAACTCCTTCCGGTGGATTAGCTCCTTATACTTATTCAATAAAAAAAGTAGCTGCTGCTGATACTGTGAATCCTTCACAGGCTGCAAATTTATTTTCTGGTTTAACATCTGGCGATTATCGTGTATGGGTGATTGATAACCGGGGTTGTGTAAATAATCCGCTATCTCCTGTTACCGTTAATGTTGGAACATTTCCATTGCCCAAAATCACCTATACCTTATCCGATCCAACGATCTGTAACGGTACTACAGCGACTATCACCCAAAGCGGTAGCGAAGCAGGTGTAAACTACCAGTTACAGCTTGTCTCTACCAGCGCCAATGTGGGTGCAGCAGTTGCAGGTACAGGAGCGCCCATTTCATTCTCAGCCAGTCCGGGCGCTACCACCCAGTATAAGGTAGTGGCCACCAACGGAGTCACAACCTGTTCGGCTACACTCACCGACTTATCAACAGTAACGGTTAATCCGCTTCCCAATATCACCTATACCTTATCCGATCCAACGATCTGTAACGGTAGCACAGCAACCATCACCCAAAGTGGTAGCCAGGCTGGTGTAAACTACCAGTTACAACTTGTTTCTACCAGCGCCAATGTAGGTGCAGCAGTAGCAGGTACGGGAGCGCCAATTGCATTCTCAGTCAGTTCCGTCGGCCACTACCCTGTATAAAGTAGTAGCCACCAACGGAGTCACAAGTTGTTCGGCTACCCTGACCGATCAATCGACGGTTACGGTCAATCCGTTACCAACGATTACCTATACACTTTCCGATCCATCTGTATGTAATGGATCAAGTGCTACGATCACACAAAATGGCAGCCAGGTAGGTGTAAACTACCAGTTACAGCTTGTTTCTACCAGCGCCAATGTAGGCGCAGCAGTTGCAGGTACAGGCGCAGCCATCAGTTATACAGTAAGTCCGGGCGCTACCACGCAGTATAAGGTAGTAGCCACCAACGGAGCCACCACCTGTTCGGCTACACTCACCGACTTGTCGACAGTAACGGTAAATCCGCTTCCCAATATAACCTATACCTTATCTGATCCAACGATTTGTAACGGTACTACAGCAACCATCACCCAAAGTGGTAGCGAAGCTGGTGTAAACTATCAGTTACAGCTTGTCTCTACCAGCGCCAATGTGGGTGCAGCGGTAGCAGGTACGGGAGCGCCCATTACATTCTCAGCCAGTCCGGGTGCTACCACCCAGTATAAGGTAGTAGCCACGAATGGAGCGACGACCTGTTCGGCTACACTCACCGACTTATCGACAGTAACGGTAAATCCGCTTCCCAATATCACCTATACCTTATCCGATCCAACAATCTGTAACGGTAGCACAGCAACCATCACCCAAAGTGGTAGCGAAGCTGGTGTAAACTATCAGTTACAGCTTGTTTCTAACAGCGCCAATGTAGGAGCAGCAGTAGCAGGTACGGGAGCGCCAATTGCATTCTCAGTCAGTCCGTCGCCACTACCTTGTATAAAGTAGTAGCCACCAACGGAGCCACAAGCTGTTCGGCTACCCTGACCGACCAATCAACAGTAACGGTAAATCCATTACCAGATATCACCTATACCTTATCCGATCCTACGATCTGTAACGGAAGCACAGCGACTATAACCCAAAGTGGTAGCGAAGCTGGTGTAAACTACCAGTTACAGCTTGTATCCACGAGTGCCAATGTTGGCGCAGCAGTTGCAGGCACAGGAGCGCCAATTACATTCTCCGTCAGTCCGTCGGCCACTACCTTGTATAAAGTAGTAGCTACTAACGGAGCCACAAGCTGTTCGGCTACCCTGACCGATCAATCGACAGTAACGGTAAATCCGCTTCCCAATATCACCTATACCTTATCCGATCCTACGATCTGTAATGGTAGCACAGCGACAATCACCCAAAGTGGTAGCGAAGCTGGTGTTGACTATCAGTTACAGCTTGTATCCACGAGCGCCAATGTAGGTGCAGCGGTAGCAGGTACAGGAGCGCCAATTGCATTCTCTGTAAGTCCGTCGGCCACTACCCTGTATAAAGTAGTAGCTACCAACGGAGCCACAAGCTGTTCGGCTACCCTGACCGATCAATCAACAGTAACGGTAAATCCGTTGCCAGTTATCACCTATACCTTATCCGATCCAACAATCTGTAATGGCACCACAGCGACCATCACCCAAAGTGGCAGCGAAGCTGGTGTTGACTATCAATTACAGCTTGTATCTACCAGCGCCAATATAGGTGCAGCAGTGGCAGGTACAGGTAACCCAATTACATTCACCGTCAGTCCGTCAGCAAATACGCAATATAAGGTAGTAGCAACTAACGGAGCCACGACTTGTTCGGCGACACTCACCGACTTATCCACAGTGACGGTTAATCCGTTGCCGGATATCACCTATACCTTATCCGATCCGACAATATGTGAGGGTACCACAGCAACCATCACCCAAAGCGCTAGCGAAGCTGGTGTTAACTACCAGTTGCAGCTTGTATCTACCAGCGCCAATGTGGGTGCAGCAGTAGCAGGTACGGGAGCGCCAATTACATACACTGTCAGTCCTTCAGCTACGACCCAATATAAGGTAGTAGCTACCAATGGGATAACAACATGTTCAGAAGTATTGACTGATGAATCAACTGTTACAGTGAATCCCTTACCAACACTGTTTAACATAACAGGGGGAGGGAACTATTGTGCCGGCGACCCGGGCGTTCAGGTAGGATTATCAAACAGTGAACCTGGAGTTGATTACGAATTATATTTAAATGGAGTAGCTACTGGGAATATTCTTCCGGGTACAGGAGCTAATCTTGATTTTGGTAATCAGGTTCTGGCTGGTAATTATACTATAATGGCAATTAATACAATTACATCTTGTGAAGTATTAATGACCGGTACTGCTGCAATTGTAGTAAATCCATTACCAAACAATACTTTGGCAGTTTCCGACCCGGAAATTTGTGAAGGAACGAATGCAGTTATTGAAGTAACAGCCAGTGAACTCAATACTGAATATCAACTTCGTTTAAACAGTGATAATTCACTTATCGGATCTCCGGTTGCAGGTACTGGAAATACTATCTCTTTTACAGTTTCTCCGGTTGTTTCTGCTGATTACAATATTTTGGCTTCTAAAACTGATGGTACAGGATGTTACATTCAACTGACAGACCTTGCTGAGGTCATTGTAAATCCAGCTGTAACGGTTGCCGTGGATCCTAATACCCCTGTTATTTGTACCGGCGAAAATTTAACATTCGATGGGAATCCGGCCGGAGGTACAGGTGCGTTCCTTCATAGCTGGACTGGTACGGGTGCTTCATATCTTTCAGATGTTAATATTCAAAATCCTGTTTTCAGCTCAACCCTTGTTGGAAATTATTCTCTTACATATACAGCAACTGACAGTAAGGGATGTTTCACTTCA
>JAAUTT010000329.1 GCA_012031335.1 Bacteroidales bacterium
AGGTTATTCCTTACTTTTCAAGGGAAGGTACAGGCACGGATGTACAACGAGTCGGAACTCGAGGTTAAGGTAAAACAATTACCATGTTGCCCAATGTGCGCGAGGAGATGGTAAAGAGCATTTCGCTTGTGGTTCCTTTGCAGAGAGTAACCAATCAGTTGATTATGGAAATACTGCAGCATTCGGATGCCAAGGGGAAGATTACGCTTAAGTTCAAAATAGTTGATGCAGTGGAAAATCTGGCTGTAGACCTGTTTTCGAGAAATACAAGAATTAACATTACCGAAGAATTTATAAATTACCTGCGAGCCACCGATGGAATTGAGTTCAAATTAAATTGAACAAGCAGCCTTCCCAGGTGTTTTTTTAGGTTGATAATTATCAGGAAACGTTTTTTAGGTTGAAATTGATTTATTGTTTAAGTTTGAATTAAAATAATTAAAAATTTATAGTTATGACAATTGAAGTAACTGACAGCAACTTTGATGAGGTTGTGCTGAAGTCTGATAAGCCGGTGATTGTTGACTTCTGGGCCGAATGGTGTGGTCCCTGCCGTATGATCGGTCCGATTGTAAAGGATATTTCGGAAGAGTATTCAGGTAAAGCTGTTGTGGGAAAAGTTGATGTTGACAACAATCCGCAAACGCAGGCAAAGTTTGGTATAAGAAACATTCCCACCATTTTATTCTTTAAGGGCGGTCAGGTAGTTGACAAACAGGTTGGTGCAGTGCCAAAAAGTGTACTTACCTCCAAGCTGGATGCGCTTTTGTAAATTTAATTTTAGAACAAACACCCTGAATCAAGGGGTTAAAATACAAAATTCCCGAATGCTAAAATTTGGGAATTTGTATTTTATGCACCACAGGATTCTGTATTGATTGAGGATAGATTTGTTCAACAATTTTAAGCAATCGTTGATTCTTTATGTGATTAACCGATATAAAAATGTCAATGAAGGTATGTGTTTTTTGCGGATCAAGCCCACTGGTCGATTCCATATATTTAAAAGAAGCCAGTGAACTGGGCAAAATTCTGGCCTTGGCTGATTACTCAGTCAATTATGGATGTGGAGCATTTGGGGTTATGGGAGCATTGGCCGACAGTATCCTGGAGCATAAGGGCAAAATCACGGGCATTATCCCGGCATTTATGGTTGATTACGGCTGGTCGAACCCAAGAATCACCGAAACTATTGTGACATCCGATATGCGTGAGCGTAAAAAAACTGATGTCACAGGTATTGATGCTGTTATTGCCCTTCCGGGTGGAATTGGAACGCTGGAAGAACTAATGGAAGTAATTACCCTGAAACAACTTGGACAATTTAAACCGCCTATTCTGATACTGAATACCAACAATTTCTATGATCACCTTACCGCATTTCTGGAAGAAATGATCCGGCAGAAATTTATGAACGAATCGCACCGGAAAATCTGGACTGTGGTAAACAGTCCATCGGAAGTTATTCCCGCCCTCAAAAATTATGAAGGCTGGGATGCCGATATAAGCATGCATCCAACCAGTTTACCAAAATAGGAGATTTTGAAAATATTGAATTAGGCTTTAAAGGAATAGTTTGGTCCACGGTTCTCAGACCACAGACGACAGCCAAAAGCCAGGATGGATATATTATAAATGGTCAGGATTAATAATTACTCACAGACTTTCATCCATAATCGATGCTGATATGATTTTTCTGCTGGAAAATGGCAATGTGATTGAGGCAGGAAATCACGAAAAACTAATTGGACTTGGAAAGAAATATAATTCATTTTATAAACAACAGGCAAGTTCGCTGATTTGAAACTTTAAATATTGAGAGAAACAAAAAATGATGCTATTATTACTGTTTCATATGTACAAAATTTATTTAAATGGTCATATGGAATATCCATGATGATTTGTTCACTCTTGATTGGTGATCATTTCGGATCATGGAGATTTCATTTATACACATTCTGAGGAATATGGTGCCAGCTGTTTATGAAGTTCTTGTTCTGCAAAAAGTAATCACCTGATGGAAAATAATGCATCTCCCGAAAACAAGCCTACTTCGTCGGATGGCTGGCAAAGAGTCATCGCTATCATTCCTGTTTTTATTATTGTGGTTGGATTATTTCAGATTGCAGGTGCTTCACTCATAGGTTTGGATTCCGATTTTTACCTGAAAGAAAAAACCCCTTTGCAGGATATGATATTGGGTCTTTTCATGTTAGCCGGAAGTTTTGCAACCGTATTCACTTTTAAACTATTAGTAGACAAAGAGAGTATTATCAGTTTAGGATTTTACCCCACGGCATGTTATAAAGAGATAATTGCAGGTATATTGATAGGAACAGTTATGATCTCCTTGGGATTCTTCATTCTTTTACAATTCAAAGAGATATACTGGTCAAATACCATAATTGAACTCTTAAATCTAATTTTTAGCTTTTTATTATTCATTTCAGTTGCCATTAGCGAAGAACTGATTTTTCGTGGTTATATACTAAGTAACCTAATGAGGTCAATCAAACCTGGATTTGCCCTGATTATAACTTCATTACTTTTCTCCATTATTCATTTTCCAGGCGGAAATTTTTCTTGGATTAGTTTTAGTAATATATTCCTGGCAGGAATTTTACTAGGGTTACCATATATTTATACTCAAAGTCTTTGGTTTCCCATTGCGATGCACTTTAGCTGGAACTTCTTCCAGGGTCCCATTTACGGGTTCAATGTAAGCGGAAATGAAACTTACTCCATTATCCAACAATCAAGAGTTGAAGAAAACATAATAAATGGCGGAAGCTTTGGGTTTGAAGGGTCTGTTTTATGCTTAATCATTCAGGTAATTGCCATTATTATTATTTGGTTATATCTCAAAAAAAATTTTGACTGTCTTTCTCAATAGTGCCTTTTTTCAACCAAAGAATACCGAAATATCTGCAATGAACTAAATCCAGACTAATAACTATAATCCCAAACGCTAAAACTTAAACTTCCTGCCAATAACCAGAATATCATCAACCTGGATCTGGTTTCCTCTCCATCTGTCGATATTCTCCTCGAGCATTTCTTTTTGTTTTTGCATGGAGTATTGTTGGATATTAATGATAAACTCTTTGAACTTTGCGGTCTTGTATTTTTTATTGTCGGGTCCCCCGAACTGGTCGGCATAACCGTCGGTAAAAAGATATATAGTGTCGTCGGGCTGGAGTTGTGTGATGTCGTTTGAAAATCTTTTATCGACATGTGGCGATCGTCCTATGGCAAATCTGTCGGCACGTGTTTCCAGAAGTTCTCTTTTCCGGATAATCCATAAGGGATTAAATGCTCCTGCATAATCAAGTACATGGGTAAATTTGTTGTAACGTATTAGCGAAATGTCCATCCCATCGCTAATCGATACTTCTTTTTGATGTTGCTGGAAGGTTTTGGTTATTTCTTCATCCAGTTTATTCAAAATATCAGAGGGCACTTTAATCTGCATTTCTCTCACTATCTTATTAAGTGAGTTATAACTTATGAGTGACATAAACGCTCCCGGAACACCATGACCGGTACAGTCGACAACTGCTAGCCACTGGTATGCATCATCTTCCATAAACCAGAAAAAGTCTCCGCTGACAATATCCTTGGGTTTGAACAAAACAAAGGTGTTATCAAACGGAATATTTGACGGAAGTACTGATAACTGAATATGACGGGCATATTGAATACTCGATACCACATCCTTGTTTTTCATGGCAAGTTCTTCGTTCATATGCAATACCTCCTGGGTGCGTTCCACAATTTTATCTTCCAGGATATTTTTTTCGTTGATCAGTTTTCGTTCCCGTAATTGGATATAAACTACCAGGAGTATGATAATCGAAATAGCTACACTGAATATGAAATACCACCGCTGATAAAAGGGTGGTAAAATTCGGAACGATACAAAATCGGGAATTGTATTCCATACTCCGGCAGCATTTTTTGCCCTCACCTTGAAAGTATAATTATCAGGTGGTAGTGCCGGATACGAAATAGCGGTTTGATTTGTAGGCGCCGACCAGTCTTTGTCAATACCTTCGAGCATAAACTGATACTGTACTGCGTCGGGATTGGCAAGGCATATGCTGAAATATTCAAATGCTATAGAATTCTGGGAGCTTTTTAACCGTATTCCTGTAGTTATTTTCTGATCGACCTGATTCACCGTAAACCTGTAAATATGTGTTAGTGGTTGTAGGGATGCAGGCTTATCCAGCCAGGGACTATAGCGGATCGCTCCATTCATGGTACCGAACCAGAGGTTTCCTTCTGAATCGGTATAGGTGGCTTCTTTTTTAGCCTCAATTCCAACAAAACCGTTTCTGCGTGTAAAAAGGTAAATTCGGCCTGTGGCTACCTCAATTTTGTTCATACCACGGTTTGTGCCACAATAGAGATTTCCAGACGAATCACAGTTTAAAAAATTTATCAGATTCGACACAAGTCCTTCTTTTAACCCATAGCGTTTGAAGATTTTACCATTTTTAAAACCCAGTACACCATGCGATTCTGTCCCAATCCAGATTACATGGTTTTGATCCTCTATAAAACACTGGGGGCTTTCAGTTTCATCAAAAGCATAGGTTTTCGTTTCGGCACCTTTGATTACCGTAATTCCTTTCCCTTTGGAGCCAACATACATAGTGTTATCTCCCGAGCAATACAAAGCGTTGATGATGTTACCGGCAAGTCCGTCGGCCGTAGAGATGCGCCGGCTTTCCTGGGTATTTATGTTAATGGAGTATAGCCCGTCATTTGTGCCAACCCACAAATAGTTCTTTTTATCGATTTCCATGGCTGTAACACCATTATCCTGGTGTCCCTGCAGCAGCATGTTTACTGTAAAAGAGGGTAGAAAAACCTTCTTATTAAAGTCGTATTTATAAATACCCGAATTGTCTGTACCAATCCAAATATCATTATTCCTGTCTTTCCTTAAAAATCTGATCTGGTCCGAAATGGTGCTGTTTCCGGGATTATAGCTTACAAATCTCTTTTCAGCAGGTTCAGCGGGATTGTAAATGGTTATACCATTGTTGGTGCCAAACCATATATTTTTACTTTGATCCTCCAATATTGCCCATACCTGTTGCTTAAGAAGTGCTTTTTCCTGCGAAAAATTAATCATGTGGTCGCCCCGGAAAATGGAAAAACCATTTTCGGTGGTGCCAATCAGCATATTTCCTTCGGCATCTTCGGTTATACTTCTTATGTTATTGTCGTGTAAGCCGTTATTTGTATTATATACTTTGATTATGGAATCATTAATTACAGTAATGCCTTCCCCCCCAGGTTCCTATCCATATATTCCCCTTACGATCGGGACAGAAGCAGGCAATCCAGTTCGAAGATAATCCGTCTCTGATATCATAAATTTTAACTGTATCTTCTTTAGGAAGATATTGATATACCCCCCCATGGTGGGTCCCAAACCAAATATTTCCTTTAAGGTCCTCGCACATGGATGTGATTTGAAAATACCGCGGCATCAGACGGGGGCTGAAATTTTCAAATGATTTCTTTTTTGCATTGTACATTCTGATGCCAACATCGGTAATAAACATGATATTACCATCGCGCATTTTGTAACTCGAAAAAACAAGGTCGCTTAGCTGATTTCCTTCAAAGCGCTTATATTTAAAATTCTCGGTACGATCTTCGGGGTTGGAGAGTAAAACAGCACCTGAACCTGCCGAGGTTATCCACAATTCTCCTGAATTACTTTCGCATATGGAGGTCACATCTTTTTCGAAGATGAGTCCCCCCGGGTATTTTTTTCAAACTTTTTACCATCAAACCGGGTTATGCCACCCAGATTGTGTCCAAACCAG
>JAAUTT010000330.1 GCA_012031335.1 Bacteroidales bacterium
TAAATAGTTATGGCAAACGTTATTTACAATTCCGCCAAGCCACGGCTTAAATGCCGATTTATCGCTAAGTATTGCCAGGTTAAAGTATGCCTGAAGAAATGACTCCTGCACCAGGTCTTTGGCAACCTGGCTGTCGTTTACTATACCGACAGCTTTTTTCAAACAGTATGCATAGTTCCGGTTAAACAATTGACTGTAAGCCTGTTTATCGCCGTTCAGAATTTTATCAATAAGCTTAATTGTCGTTTCCGGTTTCATACTTTAACTGTTCACCTATAAGTGGTAAATGGGGGCGGAAAGGTTACAGGAAAGTACTGATTAATTTGAAATGTTGGACAACCTTAATTTACTTAATCAATCATTATCAAAAAATGGTGGTGTAAGATAAAAAATAGTGTCAATGAATTAAGTTTAATATATTGTAGGAGTATCTCTGTTTCTTGGGATTTGAGGAACTTTTCTTTTTCAATTCCTGAAATTGTTTTCTTTTTTCCTCTAAGGTAGTGGTTGATTGCTTGGATAATTTCTCCAAACCTAACCCAGCCATTTCCTGATATGATATTCTGTAATTCATTTTTTAATGACATTATAGTGCAAAGGTAAAATTTTCAAGTTAATTCTTTCATTACAAATATATTCCTTATTTGTCTTAGCAGATAATTTTTTCAAAGCAGTAAAATTCTCCTTTCCTGAACCTGACCTGGCCGCGTTTTTCGTAGTCATTTCGTATGTAAAGCCTTGTAGCTAAGGGATTATGAATAAAAGCATCGAGCCTAATTGATGAATGGTTATTTGCTGAAGCAAAACTTTCGGCAAAGGAAAGAAGTTGTTTTGCGATGCCTTTTCCCTGCCATGAAGGAGCAACACACATGCGATGGATAACCAGAGGATTTGCATCTGGGCGTTTCCAGGTAATATCAGCATATTCAGGTGATTGAACGTTATTCAGGACGATACAGCCACATAGTTCGGCACCTTCGTAGTAGCCGTAAAGCCAGCCATTATTAATATCGTCCTCAAATATTTGCCGGGAGGGATAAAGTTCGTCCCATTGATCAATGCCCATTTCGAGCATGTGCAATATGGCTTGTTTTACAATATCTTCTACAAACGATATTTCATTATGAGGTACAGGGTTAATCATTATTTAGGTTTTTTATCAATACATATGGATAAGCTTCTGTAAATCCTCATCATATTTGGTTGCAGTCTGTGCAATTTTATACATGATCATTATCCCCAATTAATGGACTGTTAATTAACCTGAATTTCTTTTTAGTATCCCAAACTTCTTTAAGTTCAAGAAAGTTATTTTCTGGATGAATCATTATAAGAGCCAGCTCGTCAATTTCCTGAAAATCGGTTTCAGTTAATGTGTCAAACTTTCCATTGATGTATCTTGGCTGAAATTTATAGGACAATTCGTAATTCATTAGCGCATGAAAATCATAAAATATAGCCCTTATAACAGCTTTTAACCCATTGATGCCTTTCCCGTCTCCATAAACAAATTGCTTACCATCGGTATTACCATGCCTTATATCGAGCCATGTTTTTGCTGCCCAGTCAAATCTGTCATCAGGAATATCAAATTGATCAAATGCCAAATTGTAAAAACCCTCAGCATCAAACGTAATCCACCGCTCTTCTTTTTCGCTCCAATATTGATTTATCCAATGGTCCCCACTCGAACCTGGCGAACAATAGGGTGAAAAACCTGAACGACTTCGGGCTGGAATTCCTTTGGCTTTTAATATTGCCGACATTAGAATTGAAACATACCTGCATGTTACAACTATCTTATTCTCAACTGCCCTGTCTTTCACAAATCCTCTTTCATCAAGTCTAAGTAATTCTGCAATCATAGAAACAGCCGTCATTAAAACGTCATCTTCACATCTTAACCGGTACCAGGGGAACTTTGTCATGTCCCCGTATTTCATACCTGCGTTTGCCCCTGTGTTCCCGTTTCTCAATGTTATACGATGTATTATTTGATGGCATACTAAATATCCTAATTCATTAATCTCATTGGGTAACGACTGTAAAAATTCCTTGTAGCATCCTGGGTTTGTGTAGGTGCTATATTGGAGGTAAAAGTCTAATATTTTGCTGTTAATAGGTTTCATGGGGTATTTAGATTAAATGTTTTCAAATTCAAATTTTTCTCGCCTTAAAGCATATAAACCCCGGAAACTTCATCAGCTCCTCGTAATGTCTTATGTCGGCAAGCCTGAAATTTTCCGTTGGCAGTGGTTCTATTACTTTTTCAATGACAAAGCCATTGTTGGTAAGTGCGTTGCATAAATCGCCCATGCAGTGGTAATAGCTTGGCATGTCGGACTGAACACCAAAACCTTTCCATAAATAGGATACTTGCCGGGTTTCGAAATAATTCTCGAACTTATGATAATTGTAAGTGAAGAAAGGGTGTTCGGTGGAGAAAACAAACCAGGCTCCCGGCCTTAACAAACGGTTAAACTCGCGAAAAAGCGCATCGAGGTTGTTGACATAAGTTACTGCCAGCGCGCTTAAAATTCCATCGAACGAAGCATCGGCAAACATGTCGAGTGGCTCTTCCATATTGGCCGGAACCAACCGGGCGGCATTGCCCAACCTGTTTTGGGCATGGGTAAGCATTTTTTCGTTGGCATCGATCCCGGTTACTTCTGCTCCCTTCTCTAGCAGCCATTTTATGTAAACTCCCGGCCCGCATCCGGCATCGAGAATGGTTTTGCCAGCTACATCAGGCAACAGCGATTGCATGGCAGGCCGCTCGTAATAGGCGTTGTGTGGCTTGGTTTCTATCATCTGGTTGTAGCTGTCGGCCAGCACATCGTACGCATCATTGGGAAGCGATTTCTTCATGAGTTAAATTTTTCCAACAAATCACTCACCAAAACTCCATCTATGGTCATACCTTCGATATTACAATTTTCTATTCGGACATTCGACAGATCTACCATCCGGAAAACACTGTCGCACAGCATGGCTTCTTCGAATAAAACAGGTCTTTGACGTGGCCAATTGCCATCCTTGTCGGGAGGAGGCCCCAGGTGTTGGAAAGTTGCTCCGCCAAGATTGACGGCAGATACCTTTATGTTGCTCATGCTAATGTCATGAAACCTTGTATTGCTAAGGTTCACGTTATCGAAATCGGATCCCGAAAGGTTTACATTGTGAAATTTTGAGCCGGATATATTTACATTTTCTGCAAATTGAGGCCCGCATGAAATTGTTGTTTCCATTGTTATTCAATTTTTTACAAAGTTAAAAGTGATTTATTTATTAGAAAATACAATCATTTTTAAAATTAATTTTGAATGAAAATAAGCGTAATAAATTTCGTTTTTGCTTCTCTCTATTCCACTCCCCGGCTGTAACTCTTGTAATAACTGTGATAATGGCCTTTTGCTTCCATTAAATATTCGTGGTTTCCCTGCTCGGCGATGTTACCATCTTTAATGAACAAAATACGGTCGCACCCGCGTATGGTCGAGAGCCTATGGGCTATGATAATGGCGGTACGCCCTTTGATTATCCTGTTGATGCATTCTTTTATCCTTAGTTCGGTAATAGCATCCATGGATGAGGTGGCTTCGTCCATGATGAGGATGCGGGGTTTTTTAATGATTACCCGGGCAAATGAAATCATTTGTTTTTCGCCATTCGAGAGGCTGTCGCCTTCATTGCCAATCTGGTCGTTTAACCTCGAAATGAGGTATTCGGCACCTATTAGTTCCAGGGTTTCGAAAATATCCTTATCAGTTGCGTCGGGGCAAGAGAAAGTTATATTAGATTTTACCGTTCCCGAAAAAATATGCGGCACCTGAGGGATAACCCCTATTTGCCGCAGGTATGCCGAAATGGACAATGCTTTGATATCGATGTCATTTGCCAGTATGGCTCCCGAAACGGGCTCGTAAAACCTGCAGATAAGGCTGATAATGGTAGTTTTCCCTTCGCCCGAGGGACCAACCAGCGCAACCGACTCGCCTGGACGGATATGCAGGTTGAAATCGCGCAGTACTTTCTGGTTGGGCAGGTATCCAAAATTTACTCCATCGAAACGGATGTCGCCGGTGAGCGAGAAGTCAGTGGTGGCGTTCAGGCAGTCCTTTATGGTGACAGGTTCGTCGATAAGCGAAAAAATTCGTTCGCCTGCGGAAAGAGAGCTGATTGCTGAGGCATAAGTCCGTGAGATATCAAAAACGGGCATAAAAATATTTCGTACATAAGCGAAAAATGCCCCAAACGTACCAATGGAAATGGTGCCGGCCACAAAAGCCATTTTTCCTCCGGTAAACATAATAATGGCTGCCACAAACGACCCCAGCAATACCATTACCGGGTTGAAAAACGACGAATAAACCGATGTTTTTAAGGATGCTTTTTTTAACCTGTTATTGATATCGTAAAACCCGCTGTTCCTGAATTCTTCTATTGCATTGGCCTTCACCAGCTCAATAGCATTGAGGTTCTCGGTGAAATATCCGGTAAGCTCGCTGTTTAAGCGTCGCGATTCCCGGGCAAATTTCAACACAATAGTTCTGAGTTTCAACGAAACGATGAGTACCATTGGAATCGAAACCATCACGATGAGCGTTAGCGGAACATTGAGCATAAACATAGAAATAAGGCAGGCAGCAATCATCACAATGGCGCCGCTGAAATTGATCAGCCCCCACGACATTACTTCCGATAAACGTTCGGTGTCGTATGTAAGCCTTGCCACGAGCCAACCCGCCGAAGTTTTGTCGTAATACTGGTAAGGCAGGAGTTGCATTTTGGCAAACATCTGGCTCCGGAGGTCACGGATCACATAATGCCTGAGCTTGCCCGAGAGCAAAATCATATATCGCTCCGATATGGCGTTCGAAATCAGCAGCAATGCATAAACGGCTACAAAATTGATAATCATGGCGAAAGGGATGCTGAAATGCAAGGCATGCACCAGTCCTTCCACTTTCTGCGGAACAATTACTGCATCGATAAGGTATTTCCATACAAGTGGCAAAAGGGCCTCTGTAGCACCGTTTACAATGGTGGCAGCCAATAAACTGTATAACCACACGCGGTAGTTGAGGAAATACCTGAATAGCCTGCGAATAAAGGGGAATAAAGCCTTTTGGCTGTTATAACTTTTTTCGTTCTGGTGATTGGTTTTGTGATCCATAAATTAATGGTAATCTCCTTTGAAGCGGTTTTTCCTTCGGTTTGAAGGTTGAATATAATATTGTAATAGCCATCGAGTTTTTCGAGTACATTGCGCCTACCCGACTGCTTAACGGTTCCCTGGCTGAGCACAATAATTTTTTCAGCAAAAAATATGCTCGAAAGCTTATGCGAAATAAGAATACAGGTGCAATTGCCCATCGCCTTTCTTAACGACTCCATAATGGTTTGTTCGTTCAGCTCGTCGAGGTAAGAAGTGACATCGTCGAGGATAAAGATGTCCGATTTTTTAAGCAGGAGCCTCGATATTGCAAGCCGCTGCTTCTGGCCTCCCGAGACATTGATCCCTTTCTCACCGATCATCTTATTAAGTCCGGCTTCGTTGTTTTCGATAAGACTTGCGATGGAGGCCATTTTTAACGCGTCCATCATTTTCGCAGTTTCGATGCCCGGATTTACCGCGCGCAGATTTTCCCTGATGGTAGCCGAAAAAAGGATAGAGTTTTGAAGGGCCACACCAAGATGGTTCCGGAGATAAGCTTTGGAATAGGCTTTTATATCCAGGTTGTCGAGCAGGATGGTTCCTTCGGCTGGTTCGTAAAGTCGAAGCAGAAGCTTGATGATAGTAGATTTACCCGCTCCCGTAGGCCCAATAATGGCTAC
>JAAUTT010000331.1 GCA_012031335.1 Bacteroidales bacterium
CCTGTTCCTTTTCAACAGCATCTATTGTAATGGGTATTGGTATTGGAGGTTTTATCGATGGCATTTTTCTTCATCAGATTCTTCAATGGCACGAAATGGTGTCGAACAAAATTCCTCCTGTAAATCTTATCAATAAAAGTATTAACATGTTCTGGGATGGTATATTTCATCTCTTTTCTTTAATTGTGGTCATGGTTGGTGTTGTTCTTTTCTGGAAACTGCTTCACCGCAAAAATATTGCTCGGTCAGGCACTATACTCGCGGGGGGACTAATTCTTGGATGGGGATTATTCAATATTGTTGAAGGGATAATAGATCACCATCTGCTCAAACTCCATAATGTGCGCGAAATCACAAATAATCCCGACCTTTGGAATTTTGGTTTTTTGGGAGTTTCTTTAATAATGATTATTACAGGATACCTGCTTATTAAAAAAAATGAAAATCAAAAAACCGGAAACTGATTCAAAAAGCACTACATTTGGCTGAAGCATATGCTTTAACAGCCAAAAATTATGGTATGAACAAACATTTAATTTTCCTTTTAATTCTTTTTTTTTATGATGTCTTCCTGTGCCCAATGGCCTGATGTTAAACCACCGGTAGCTGAAAAGCAACCTTATCAGCGTATTGTACATAACGATACCGTAATAGATAATTATTACTGGATGATCGATTATTTTAAGAAAGGTCCGGATAGTTCTAAAGTTGTGGCATACTTAGAGGCGGAAAATACATATCTTGATACAATGATGGCTGATTCGAGAAAGTTTCGCGATGATCTGTTTCAGGAAATGAAAGCAAGAATTAAAGAAAAGGATGAAAGTGTTCCGGTATTTAAAAACGGATATTTTTATTATACACGAAGCGAAGAAGGAGAGCAATATTTCAAATATTGCAGGAAAATGGGATCGCTGGAAGCCCCTGAAGAAATTCTGCTGGATGTAGACCAGATGGCAAAAGGGTATCCGTATTATGCCGTTTCGGGATTTGCAGTGAGTCCTGATAATATGAAAATAGCCTACGGAGTTGATAAAGTGTCGCGCAGGCAATACGAAATCCATATTAAAAACCTGAAAACCGGAGAAAACTATACCGATATAATTCCCGGTACTGCTGGCGATCCTTGTTGGGCAAACGATAATCAAACCTTTTTTTACACTCTGAAAAACCCTGTAACATTGTTAACCGAAAGAATCATGAGACATAAGCTCGGTTTTACAGTTGCAGATGATGAGGAAGTGTATTTTGAAAAGGATAACAGCAATTACATTGGAGTCGGGAGATCAAAAAATGGACGCTATATTTTTATCCAGTCGCAGGCTACCTTGTCTTCAGAGGTTCGTGTCCTTAATGCTGATAAACCTGCCGGAGAGTTTACTGTTTTTCAGCCAAGAATGAAAGACGTTCTTTATGATGTGGTTTCTCTGGAAGACAGATTTTGGTTCGCACCAACCTGGATGCGCAGAATTTCAGGTTGATGGAATGCCCACTGGATAAAACCGATAGTAGTCATTGGATAGAGGTAATTCCCCACCGCACCGATGTTTTACTCGAAGGAGTGGATGAATTCCGCGATTTTATTGTAATGAGCGAACGCAGTAAGGGACTTGTAACCATGCGTATAAGAAATTTAACTGACTATAAAGAACATTATATCGATTTTGGTGAAGTGGCTTATGCTGCATATGTTGGAAATAATCCCGAATATAACAGCAAGCAGTTGAGGTATCATTATACATCACTCACTACTCCAAATTCTGTTTTTGATTATAATATTCCTACAAGAGAAAAAATCCTGAAAAAGCAATATGAAGTACTGGGAGAATTCAACGCCTCCGACTATATTACTGAGCGCATATATGCTACAGCCAAAGATGGCGTTAAAATTCCAGTATCTATCGTATACAAAAAAGGATTTGAAAAAAACGGTAAAGCTCCGTTATTGCTTTATGCCTATGGATCTTATGGGAACAGTATTGATGCTACGTTCAGCAGTACCCGACTAAGTCTTTTAAATCGCGGATTTGCCTTTGCAATTGCTCATATCCGTGGTGGTGAGGAAATGGGACGCCAATGGTATCTCGATGGTAAACTGATGAAAAAGATAAACACTTTTACCGATTTTATTGCCTGTGGCGAATACCTGATAAATGAAAAATATACGTCACCGGAACATCTGTATGCTCAGGGAGGCAGTGCAGGCGGACTGCTTATGGGTGCCGTTATCAACATGGCTCCTGAATTGTGGAACGGAGTTATAGCACAGGTTCCTTTTGTGGATGTTATTAATACCATGCTCGATGAATCCATTCCTTTAACTACAAACGAATTTGATGAGTGGGGGAATCCGAAGGAAAAAGAGGCCTACTTTTATATGAAAAGCTATTCTCCTTACGAAAACATCGAGAAGAGAGAATATCCCGATTTGCTTGTTACAACAGGCTTACACGATAGTCAGGTGCAATACTTCGAACCTGCAAAATGGGTTGCCAAATTGCGCGAGAACAAAATAGGCGAAAGTGTTATTTTGATGCATACCAATATGGAATTTGGCCATGGTGGTGCCTCGGGACGGTTCGACTATTTAAAGGATGTTGCACTTATTTATGCTTTTCTCTTTAAACTGGAAGGTATTAAAGAGTAATTATGGTTTAATTACATCTATGAGGGTGTCAAAAAATACCCTGAAGTTTTCGATATGTGGAATATGTCCTATTCCCGGAAGTTCAATCAGTTGACTACCGGGAATCTGGCTTGTAATTTCCTTTCCCAGCTTTGGATAATTACCCATCTGCGCCGCTACTTCTTTACTGACTAAATCCTTTCCCAAAGCTGTCCGGTCGAGTTGCCCCAGAATCAGAACTGTAGGAACTTTTAAATTTCCCAATTCATAAACAACCGGTTGGGTAAGTATCATATCGGTTGTTAAAGCTGAATTCCAAGCGAGACGTGGGTAATCTGGGTGATTTAAAAATGCGGTTTGCAAATATACCAGGTTATCATATGCTTCTTTCCACTGATTATTGAAATAATTAACAAACATATACTGACGAGCACTCTCTTTGGTTTTTTGAGTTCCCGTTCAAAATAGAAATCAATATTCCGGTAAGGTATCCATTTTTTCCAATCCTCCAGACCAATAGGGTTCTCCAGGATCAATTGTTCAGTGATTTCAGGATACATCAAAGCAAACCTTACTGCCAGCATGCCACCCATGGAATGCCCCAAAAGGATTACGCGGGTAATTTTTAAATTATCCAGCACTTTTCGTGTGTTTTCTGCTAATTGTTGAAATGAATACTGATAATACTCCGGTTTCGACGATTTTCCAAATCCAATCTGATCGGGTACAAAAACATTATATCCTTTCTGAAGAAGGTTTTTAATGGTTTCACCCCAATATGCGCCGTTGAAATTCTTACCATGAAGCAGCACTACAGTACCTCGGGAATTGCCAGCTACTTCATACATGTATGCCATTTTAAGTTTCTGTTGCTGTGTGTCTAAAGTGTCGAATTTTACCTTGTATGGGTATTGGTATTCTTCAAGGTTGATTCCCAGCATTTCCGTTTTTTGGGCATATAGTCCCAAATTGTGGACTATTAATATTATCGTAAAAAGTATGCTTGTTTTCATCCTTAATTGAGTTTATAAGACTTCTATTAAATTCTCCAAAACATCGTTTTTGTTATTTCAACATGCATTGCCCGGTTTTGTTGAGAAATTTCCATGATTACATATAACGTAAATATGCGTCATATGAGTCAACGCTGAAAATATATGTCCACCACCACATCCCTGGGCACTGCCGCAACAGGTGGATTGTTTCTGTGATTTACTCTGGGATGCAAGCTGGCATCAGGAGGCCGATAGGATTAATGCTGACTAATGAAGGATTTTGTATACAAGCTCTCTCAGCAGATCTCCCGAAGTTGCCGAGTATGATCCAACTCCTTTCGATTTGAGATCATATTCGCGCAACCAGGCAATAATCTGAACCAGTTTTGCTGGCGGATATTTCCTGGCTGCTGCTTCGTATTCGGCAGTAAAAAAAGGATGAATTTTTAATGCTGAAGCAACTGCGCTTTTGGATTTATCTGTTAGAAAATGAAACTTAAACACCTTGATAAAATAACCATAAAGGGATGATACGGTTAAAACAAATGGATTGTCGCCCGGATTTTTTGCGAAGTGGAGAATAATGCGGTTTGCCTTTAAAATATCCTTTACAGCAAGGGCTTTTTGCAGTTCAAAATTGTTGTAATCTTTGCTGAATCCTATGTTTTTTCAATAATATCGGTCGATATTTTGCTTGTGCCCTGCGGCAGGGTGATAAATAGCTTGTTTAGCTCGTTCACTATTTTACTCAAATCGTTTCCGAGAAATTCTGTTAACAACACCGCTGCATCCGGCGATATTCCCATGCCTTTGCTGTGCAGGTACTCCGATATCCAGTTCGGTATTTTATCTTCATAAAGCTTTTCCGAAAGGAAAACTATAGCGTTTTTATCGAGTGTTGTAAATAATTTTTTCCTTTTGTCGAGTTCCTTATATTTATAATTGATAACGAGAACTGTCGATTTTAATGGCTTTTCTACATAATAAATCAAATCGTCAATGTTCTTGATATTCTGTGCCTCTTTTACAATGATAACCTGGTTATTGGCCATCATGGGGAAACGTTTGGCTGCATTAATTACATTGGCGATATCCGTATCTTTTCCGTAAATAACTGTTTGGTTAAAAGGTCTTTTCGTTCTCAGTAAGAACGTGTTCTGCAATGTAATCCGAAATTTGATCAATATAATAAGTTTCTTCTCCCATTAAAAAGTAGATGGGAGCATATTTTTTATTCCGCAGATCGGACATGATCTGATCAAACTTCATCATAATACATTATTTTTACGGCCACCATTATTCAATTATGGAGCGCTTAAATTTACCAACTTATTCTTTCTCTGTTAAACTTGTTGATGGGAAAAATTTTATTTTCGACAAGCTACGGAAAAATATGTGGCTTTGACGCCTGAAGAATGGGTCAGGCAGAATTTTATCCGATTTCTGGTTGAAGTATAAGACTTATCCGGCAGGTCTTATTTCAGTGGAACGGGGATTCGATTTGTATAAAACCCGAAAGAGAAGCGATATCCTGGTTTTTAATCAATCAGGCAATCCGTGGGTTTTGGTGGAATGTAAAGCGCCTTCGGTGTTGGTAAATGCATTATGGTTCGATCAGGCATTTGCGTATAATCTAAGTATCAAGGCAGCTTATATAATGCTAACGAATGGTATGTCGCATTTTTGTTTGAAAGTGAAACCCGATTTTTCAGGGGTTGATTTTATGAAAGAAATTCCTGCGTTTAAAGATTTACTTGTTCCTGATGAGCTGAAATGATAACTCGCTTTGCCAACCTATAGATGTGTTAATCCATTCCTTACGTTCACCACATTGCAAAAAGTTTTTGGATAAAAATAACCGGATGCTGGCAGTATTGCTTTCGCCGATATTGCAATAAACCTGATGCAGGTTTAGCGTTGTAAAGCAGTATTCAATCAACAGGTCTAGCGCTTCAGAGGCATAACCATTTCTTCTTTTGTCGTAGTTCCCTATCAGGATTCCTATACCAGCCCTGCTATGAAAGGGATCGAAATCAAACAGGTCGATAGTTCCTACGATGCTTTTGGGTTTAATAGTTTCAATCATAAACCTGACCTGTTTTGCCTGGTAAATATCGAGATGGGATGTTTCGATGTATCCTTTGAGGGTGAAACGTGAAAATGGAGAAAGGGTATTGTCTTATTTGCCATACTTCAGGATCGTTTTCCCAA
>JAAUTT010000332.1 GCA_012031335.1 Bacteroidales bacterium
TGGATACATCTATCAAAGAACTTCGCAGGGTTGCCCACAACATGATGCCCGAGGCGCTTTCGAAATTTGGACTCAAAGCTGCCTTAAACGATTTTTGTTCTTCTATTGGTAATGCGAAACGTTTCGATTTGAATTATAATTACTATGGAAGCGATAAACGATTGAATAGCAAACTCGAGATATCTTTTTACCGTATTGCTCAGGAGCTTATCAATAATGCACTTAAACATGCCAATGCCAGCGAACTGATGATTCATGTTGTTCAGGAAGATAACCGGATTCATCTTACAGTTCAGGATAACGGTGCCGGTTTCGATGTTAATACATTAAGTACATCCAAAGGAGCGGGTATTGCAGGTATCAAATCGCGGGTTGAAGCACTGAACGGACGATTCGAACTTATATCAGTGCCAGGTAAAGGTACTGAAGCATCTGTTGAATTTTTATTCTGATAACGATTGTAATTATTTACATTGCTAAAAACTAATAAAACCTAACATGCATCAATTAATGGTACGAATCGGCTTATTTTTTCTGATATCCTTTTGTGTGATACAAATTGGTTATACTCAGGCCAGCGTAGATACCTTTCGTATCTCACTTAAGAAAATTAAAGAAGATACTTCGAAGGTTAACCAAATGGTTATTTATGCAAGAAGTATATTATATATTGATCCTCCGGCAGCCCTTTCATATTGTAATGAGGCTATGGATCTTGCCGAAAAAATTAATTATGATTATGGTATAGCCAATACATACAGACTTGCCGGGGCATACAATAACGATATTGCCGGCGATTATAACAAGGCTGGAGAATTCTTTAACAAGGCACTTGCTATTTATAAAAGTTCCCATAATGTGAGGTTTACTGAAGGGAAGGGGGCAACACTTCATAGTATAGGCGCCATGCATCAGCGAACAGGTGACTATTTAAAGGCAATTGAATTTTATATGGATGGCGCTAAGGTATTGGATAGTATTCATAACAAAACCATACTGCCTAAAACATATAACAACTTGTCCACCTTGTACAGTTTTATTAAACTTACCGATAAAGCTGAATTCTATGGGCGACTGGCTGTTGAAAAGGCTAAAGAAATCCAGGATATGCACATCGTATCGGTTGCATCGGTAACCTTATCCGATGCATTGATGCATCAGGGTAAATACGAGGAGGCTTTTAAATTTATTAAACAGGCCGATTCTTTATCGCTTCTGCGTAACGACATTTATATTCAAACATTAGCAAGTTATAATTACAGCACCTATTTCCATTTTTATAAAAAGGATTTTAATCAATCGGTTATTTATGCCCGAAAGGCATATGAACAGTCGCTTAAGCTTCAGAATCCATTTGAAATCACGCGTACCTCCATTAATCTTTCCGAACATCTGCTACATGCGGGCAATATTGCCGAATCCTGGAAATTCGCTGTTTCAGGGCTGGAAAATTCACAAGAACTTCAATCAACTGATCTGATTCAGCGTTCACATTATCTTATGGGAACAATCCTGATGAAAAGGGGGATTATAAATTAGCTTCCGAACATCTGAATACATCTTCCATCCTTAAAGATTCTGTAATTCTCGAAGTAAACCGCATGCAGATCAATTTTCTGGAAGCATTATATCAAAAAGAAAAACAGGAACGGGAGATTACGATGCTTCAGAATGAAAAGCAGATCAATAATTTGTTATTAAAGAGACGAAATGTAACAATTGTTACCTTAATAGTATTTATGCTGCTTTTAGCTGCCATTTCGTGGTTTATCGCAAAGAGTATGCATCAGAAGAAGGTTTTAGCCGAAAAGGAACTTCAACTCCAGAAACAGAAACTCAGTGAAATTGAGAAACAACGGCAGCTGGATGCAACCTTATCAGTTCTTAAAGGGGAAGAAGCCGAAAGAGGCCGTATGGCCCGCGACCTGCACGATGGCCTTGGCGGATTACTCTCAGGTGTTAAATTGTCGCTGGCTCATGCCAAAGGGAATGTTGTGCTTACCGGTGATGGTGAAGCACAGTTTGACCGTGCGCTGTCCCTGCTCGATACCTCTATGCGCGAACTTCGCCGGCTGGCCCATAATATGATGCCCGAAGCTCTTGTAAAATTTGGATTAAAGGATGCTATTTCCGATTTCTGCAATTCTATCGATTGTTCAAAAGGAATGAATATCAAATTTCAGTTTTATGGTATTGAAAAGCGAATTGACTCACGGTTCGAAATAAGTATTTACCGGATAGCCCAGGAATTGGTGAATAATGCCCTGAAATACTCCAATGCGGCCGATCTGCTGGTTCAGTTAATACTGGAAGACAGCCGCGTGCACCTTACCGTGCAGGATAACGGAGTAGGTTTCGATACGAAAATACTTAATACTACCAAAGGGGCAGGTTTGTCCAATATTCGTTCAAGAGTTGAATCTCAAAGCGGAATTTTTGAGTTTTATTCCGAGCCCGATAAAGGTACCGAGGCTTCAGTGGAATTTTCGTGGCAGATTTACCCAAATGTCTCATAATTATGATAGATGTATTAATTATTGAAGACCATCCTGTTGTTGTGGAAGGTATGAAAAAGCTTTTACTCGACAGCGGTCTGGCCAAACTCTGTGTAACCGCTTCAACCGGTAAGGAGGCGCAAACCTACCTGAAAAACTTCAATCCTGATATCGTTTTGCTGGATATAAACCTGCCCGATGTAAACGGTATCGATCTTTGTAAAACCATGAAACATGAATATCCCTATTTAAAAATTCTTGCAATAAGTTCTTTTAGCCAACGAAGCTATATTGTAAGAATGCTGGAAAACGGCGCCATGGGATATGTATTGAAAAACTCCACTGAAGAGGAAATTACAGCGGCCATCAACGATATATTAAAAGGCAATACACATCTGGGTTTTGAGGTAAGCGAAATACTCAGGCACTCCGATAAAACCGAAGGTGCTACCATTCTGTCGCGCCGCGAAAGCGAAGTACTTAAATATATTGCCGATGGATTTACTAACCAGGAAATCGGAGAAAAAATGTTTATCAGTCCGCTTACAGTCGACAGTCATCGTAAAAACCTGCTAATGAAACTGAATGCCCGTAATACCGCAGCATTGATAAAAATAGCCATTAGTAAAGGATATATCGACGCCGAATAGAATTCTATAATTAACCCTTAAACCCACTGCGCGATTAGACCTTCCCCTTCAGGGGACCGAGGGGTGAGCGGAGGCAGTTTGACAATAATTCTAATTTTCTTACAACCACTTATTATATTTCAACAAAAGACCATTCATTCTGTTTAGTGAATAAATACTATAAATTAAACAGAAAATGAATTTCCTTGAGTTTGAACAAGAATTACCTGTAAGTATCGACAGTGCCTGGTCTTTTTTTTCGGACCCGCGAAACCTGAAGGAAATTACTCCCCCTTCAATGAACTTTCGAATAATGAACAAGTTGCCAAAATCAATTTACGAAGGAATGTTTATCGAATACAGAGTTGCTCCATTACTGGGGATTGAAATGGATTGGGTTACAGAAATAACACATGTTAGAGAGCCGTATTTCTTTATCGATGAACAACGGGTTGGGCCTTACCAGATATGGCATCACGAGCACCATTTTGAAGAGCAGAGGAAAGGTGTTAAAATGACCGATAAACTATATTACAGCCTTCCATTCGGACCACTGGGTAATATGATTCATTCACTTGTAGTCCAAAAAAAGATATTGGAGATATTTGAGTTCCGAAGACAGAAGATGGAAATTCTCTTTGGCTCCTAAGTTTGAAGAGTTTCGACTACCAGGCTAAAACCTCCCGGGGAATTGCCAGAAAAGAGTTCGACAATCCAGTCTGCTTCTGAAAGACTTTTTTTATCGAAACTTGAAGTTATAGCCAGGCAACGGCACCCTGCTTGTTTAGCTGCTTTAACACCGTTTACGGCATCTTCCACAACCAGGCAATCCATAGTTGATAAACCAAGCTTAGCAGCTGCCTTGATAAATATTTCAGGATCAGGTTTCTTGTTTATTACTTCCAAACCGTTTACGGTTGTATCAAAGTAACCGCTTTCCAGTTTGAGCTCTCTCAGGTTTATATCCATTTTAATTTTGTCGGCACTGGTGGCGACTGCAAGTTTAAAAGCGGCCTTTTTACATTTCCCGATAAATGCCTTTATTCCGGGAAGGGGTTTTAGCTTATGCTTTACAATTTCACCGTAAATTTCGTAAGTGCGGAGTTTATCACGCTCAAGATTGATTGCATAGTCGTATTTTTGGGCAACTCCTCCTAAATACCTGTCTTCGCCGGTTCCGATAAAAGGGATAAAATCTTCAGCTTCCACATACACACATTGCTCGGCAAACATCCGGATAGCAGCTTCGGCAATAAAGTGTTCCGAATCGACCAGCACACCATCCATATCGAACAAAATTCCTTTTAAGTTTCCCACCGGTTTATTGTTCAATTAAATCGATAACTCCGTTAAGTATAAAATGCGGGTTGTATGGAAAATTGCTGATCATGCTCATATTAGTTATGCCGCTCAAAACAAGACAGGTTTCAATTTCCGATTCAATGCCTGCAATGATATCCGTATCCATCCGGTCGCCAATAATAATGGTTTCATCGTTGCTACATTCTATTTTTTTCAGGGCTATGCGCATCATCAGCGGATTGGGTTTGCCCACAAAATAAGCTTTACGCCCTGTGGCCATTTCAATAGGTGCCACAAGTGCCTTGGTTGCCGGTACTATTCCACCCTCAACCGGACCGGTAATATCGGGATTTGTACCGATGAGCTTGGCACCGTTAAAAACAAGATTGACAGCATGGGCAATTTTTTCAAAGCTATACGAATGTGATTCACCAACTACCACGTAATCGGGATCCACATTGTTCATCGAATAACCCACATTGTACAAAGCATTTATCAGTCCGGCTTCTCCGATAATATAGGCACTTCCGTTAGGCTTTTGTGATGATAGAAAAGCTGCTGTAGCCAGAGCGCTGGTGTAAAATACCTTTTCGTCCAGTTCAATACCCATCCGGCTCATCTTATTCTGTAGTTCTTTACGGGTGCGTTCGCTGGAGTTGGTGAGAAACAGGAACTTTTTATCCTCTTTTACAAGCCATTCCACAAACTGCTTTACTCCTGGCAAAAGTTTGTTTCCATGGTATATAACCCCATCCATGTCGCAGATAAATCCTTTTTTGCTTTTTATTTTTCAAGTGATTCAGTCATTATTACGGTTTTTTCTAAAATGTCAAATTTAAAAAGATAAATCACCTGACTTTAATTATTATCTCTCTATTTCGTTTTATCATAAGAATTAGCCGGATTTAATTGTTCAATTAAAAACATAAAAACCTAGTTCCTAATTTATTTTATTGAACGTGTATATACAAGATGAAACTTTATTGCTATTTTGAAGGATTCTATTATACAACATTAATTACCGGATGACAGAACAATCGCCTATACCTCATTACCGGAGGCTCTACGAAACATTGCGAAAACAGATTGTGGACGGAACCTTTAAGGAAGGAGATTTACTTCCTTCGGAGAATGATTTATGTGCCCAGTATAATCTTACCAGACCAACTGTACGACATGCACTTGATACATTGTTAAATGCCGGAATGATACGCAAACATAAAGGGAAGGGAAGTATAGTAAACAGTTTACCCATTGGAATAGGTATTTTATCCATTTCCGGCACCACATCAGCCTTGGGGATGCATAATCTTGAAACAAAAATTTTATCCAAACCTAAAATTATTTCCTGGCCCGAATCGTTTATTTTTCCTTTGAGTGATGAATACAAAAAATCGGGTT
>JAAUTT010000333.1 GCA_012031335.1 Bacteroidales bacterium
TTTATGAACCTGATGAAGATTATTGATTCCGAGCCTTTTATTGCTGTTAATCTCGGATTAGGCTCTGTTGAAGATGCCGTTGCCGAAGTTGAATACTGCAATGGAGATACTACCACCCTAGAAGGGAAGAAGAGAAAATTAAACGGTGCCGCCGACCCCTTTAAAGTGAAATACTGGGCTGTGGGTAACGAAATGTTCGGGAGCTGGCAGTTGGGCTTTATGCCTATTGCCGATTACCAGGCAAAGCATAACAGAGCGGCAGCCGGAATCTGGAAAACAGATTCAACAACACAACTCATTGGTGTTGGCGATATCGGTACCAACTGGAGCCGGCGGATGATGAACGTTTGCGGCGATTATATGAACCTGCTCAGCGAACACCCAGTATTCGAAAGAAGGTGACTGATGTGGTTTCCCATATCAATGCCCTGGCAGGTCAGATCAAGGCAGTTGCCGATTCACACCGGCTCTACCGAAAAGAGGTTCCGGGTCTGAAAGCCAAAGACATCCGCATTGCCCTGGATGAATATAACTATTGGTACGGACCCAATCCTTACGGGGAACTTGGCATTGTTTACCACCAGAAGGATGCTTTAGGTGTTGCCAAAGCCTTGCACGAGATGTTCCGCAACAGCGATCTGTATTTTATGGCCAACTATGCCCAAACGGTAAATGTGCTGGGCTGCATCAAAACCAATGGCACCACTTCGTCCCTCGAAGCCACTGCTTTGCCGCTGATTCTTTACCGTAACCATTACGGTACTATTCCGGTGAAAGTAACCGATACCATTCCAGGTTTGGATGTGGAGGCAGCATACACTCCTGCCAGAGATTCCATGACCGTGGCAGTTGTTAGCTCACTGGACAGGGAAACATCGTTCAAGCTAAATTTTGATATGGGAACCACAGGGAAGGGGTTAATAAGATTTGGACAATTGCTAATTCCGACCCCATGGCCTATAACGAACCAGGGAAAGTACCACGAATAGTGATCAGTTCTGAAGAAAAAACCTCGAAAATCAAAAATTTAAAAATACCTGCCTATAGCATTGTAATGGTTAAGTTTGCGATTAAGGGGTAGCAATGAAATAAAATTTTGAACGTAAATTAGAGAAACATTTTATATGCGTATTGTGAAAGCCCGAAAACTATTTCTATTAATTACTCTGAGTATTCAGTTTAGTTTTGTAATTGCTCAAAGCCGTCCGGTCGATCTTGTTTTTCCCCAACTCGACAGCGAAAACTCGAGGTGGATATTTTTCTCGTCAGCCTGCCGACCCTTTGGGATGGTGAACCTGAGTCCCGATAACAAGGCCGATACTGACTGGGGATCGGGCTATCGGTACGAGAAGGATTCGGTTAAGTTTTTCAGCCATATCCATGGATGGCAGCTTTCGGGTATTCCGGTTATGCCGGTTAATGGTGAGTTCAAGGGGCACCTTGGTTCTAATATTTATGGCTCACCCTATACGCACGACAAAGAAACTGTTAAGCCCGGATATCACTCAGTATTTCTGGAAAGCTATGGTATAAAAGCCGAGCTTACTTCGACTACACGGGTGGGCTTTCACCGCTATCATTTCCCCACTGCTGCGGAAAGTTATGTTTTGCTCGATCTTGGAACCTTACTGGGGCCTTCAGGAACTGTAAAGGGAACCGCCCTCAGGGTAAACGAAACAGAGATACAGGGTTACGCCCTGATGGAAAAAACCATTCGGAGGCCAAAACCTGTTTATGTGTTTTATGTGATAAAGTTCGACACACCGTTCAAAAAAATGAAGGCCTGGAAAGACGGTCAGCTTACCGGCGAAACCGGTGATTTTGAAGCTTCCAATGGGGGCATTTACCTGAAGTTCGACACCGGGACAGAAAAAGTTGTGAAGATGAAAGTGGGTATTTCTTATGTGAGCGAAGACCAGGCACGCCTTAACATGCAGGAAGAACTGCCACACTGGGATTTCGACCGTATTGTGCAGGAGTCGCAGGATGAATGGAACACATGGCTGAGCAAAATTGAGATTGAAGGAGGCACACTCCAGCAGCAGCGGCGTTTCTATACCGACTTATGGCATTCGCTCCTGGGTCGTCGCATTATCAGCGATGTGAACGGTAAATACTGCGATATGACAGGCCCTGAGCGGCGTATTGGACAGATTCCACTTGACAGCAACGGGAAACCGCTTTTCAACCACCATAACTTCGACGCTTTCTGGGGTGCACAATGGACAATTGCCGCACTCTGGGGAATGGTTTATCCAAAGGTCGCAAGCGATTTTGTCAATTCTATGCTCCTGATGTACAACGATGGCGGGCTTATTCCCCGGGGTCCTTCAGGAGGGAATTACACTGCTGTTATGTCGGGGGCATCTACCACTCCTTTTATTGTTGGAGCCTACATGAAAGGCATCCGGACATTCGACATTGCCAAAGCTTATGAAGGAATGAAGAAAAACCACATGCCGGGAGGTATGATGGGAAAAGCCGGCTATGAACACAATACTTTCAACGGAGGGGGCATTGAATTATACATCGAAAAGGGTTACGTACCTTACCCCATCGAAGGGCGATGGGGTATGCACCAGGACGGCTCATCACAAACACTGGAATATGCCTCGCAGGACTGGTGTTTGGCGCAGATGGCCAAAGCATTGGGCAAAACCGACGATTATAATTATTTCCTGAAGCGCTCCTCTAACTGGAAAAACCTTTACGACAGCCAGAGTGGCTGGATCAGGCCCCGCAATAAGGACGGAAAATGGAAGGAGCCTTTCGATCCCTACCAATATAAAAACGGATTTATTGAAGCAAATTCTGCACAGGCTACCTGGTTTGTACCTCAGGATTTGTCGGGACTTGCAGCCCTGATGGGAGGCAACGATAAAGCCTCTGCCAAACTAAATACCAGTTTTAAAAAGGCCGAAGAGCTTGGTTTTACCTCAGGTACATCGCATGCTGCTGAGCTGCATCCCGAATATCAGCGTATACCAATCAACTATGGAAACCAGCCATCGATACAAAACAGCTTTTGTGTTCAACCACATAGGCCACCCATGGCTTACCCAGTATTGGTCACGAAAAGTTGTCGATAAAGCCTTTAGCGCCCTTTCGCCACAATATGGGTACAATGGCGACGAAGATCAGGGGTTGATGGGCTCTCTCGCGGTTTTGATGAAAATAGGTTTGTTTGAAATGAACTCCGGGGCAGAACAGCGTCCGGTTGTTGAACTTGGAAGCCCCATATTCGACAAGATAACCATTCACCTGGATCAGAGCTATTACAAGGGTAAGACTTTTGTTATTGAGACTAAAAATAACGGTGCAGAAAACTATTATATTCAATCGGCAAAGCTTAACGGTGAAAAGCTCAGGAAACAATGGATTTACCACGATCAGATTGTGAACGGAGGTACTTTGATTCTCGAAATGGGGAAGGAGCCCAATGAAAAATTCAATGTTGAGAGATAGAAATGTGTATCTAAGGTTAGCTAATAAAACATAAAGTAGAGTCGACAGACGACATTCAACGGTCCATAGCCAATGCAGCTTTGACGAATAATTCGTATGTTCAAATCTATATTATTCAGCGCTATAACACAAATGGTATTGTCCTTCAAGCCGGACAATACTGTATAAAAAAGTGCAAGGATTAAACAGGAATTGTAAAATAGAAAGTAGTGCCAACATTGAGTTCGCTTTCTACCCAGATTTTACCCTTTAAAAGGCTAACAAATTCAGAACAAACAAGTAACCCTAAACCAGTTCCTTTTTCACCATTGGTACCTTGTTTTGATGTAACATTGCTAATCTTAAAAAGCTTTTCTTTTATTTCATTGGGAATTCCTACACCCTGATCGGCAACCGAAAATTCGATAAGATTGTCCTTAAATATAACTTTTAGTAGTATACGACCATTTATATTACTGAATTTAATTGAATTTGAAATTATATTTCTCAATATAGTTCCTAATAAAACTTCATCCACAAAAATAACTTCCTCATCACAACCAATTATTTCAACTTCAAATGTTATATTCTTTGTTTGAGCTTGTTGATTTAATACTTTTAAAGTATTGTCGATTAAGTGATTGATATTTAGTTCTTTTGCATAAACTTCAATAATACCTCTTTGCGCACGGGCCCAATTAAGAAGGTTTTCCAATAAATTAAAAGCAGTGTGGGCAGCATCGTTCATGTACTGCAAATTTTTCTTTATTTTTTCCGGTGGGTATATGTCGATTTTTTGTAACAACAGAGCACCAAAACCTAACAAAACATTAAAAGGCGCTTTTAAATCATGCCCTAAAACTGAAAATAACTTGTCTTTTGTAGTATTTAAAATGGATAGTTGCTCATTGGAGATTAATAACTCTCTTTTTTGAGTTTCAATAAGTTTCTGTTTTTCTATCAATAGCTCGTTTGTTATTTTTAAGTTTTCGGAATGTATCCGCAATTCTTCCGATTGCTTTTCAAGTGTCGCATTTATTTTGTTCAGTTCCTCGGTTCGTTTCAGGACTTTCCATTCAAGTTTCTGCTTTTGCCGACGCAGAGATTTGGTTCTGTAATAGAATAATCCTGTAACAATTGCAATGATTGAAAAAAGAAATAATAGCTTAAACCACCATGTTTTCCACCAGGGGGGCAGAACAATTATTTGAAGTGATGCACCTTCTTCATTCCAGATTCCATCATTATTGGAACCTTTGACCCTGAATCTATATTTTCCGGTCTTCCAGGCTCGAATAGGTTGCCTTACGTTCGTTGCCCACATAATGCCAATCCTTTTCAAAGCCTTCGAGCATGTATGCATATTGGTTTTTTTCCGGACTCTCATAACTTAAGGCCGTGTATTTAAAAGTGATGTATGTTTGGTCGTATTTCAGGATTATTTCTTTTGTTTCGGAAATTTGTTTTGTAAGCGGAGTGCCTTTTTTACCCACAGGTACTGGAATATTTTTTAATATAAAAATCGGTGATATACACAGGAGGAATAATGGTGTTCGTTTTTATGCTTTCGGGTAAGAAATAAACCAACCCTTTTGTGTTTCCAAAATACAACTCACCCTTCTTTCCTTTGTGGAAAGCACATTTCATAAATTCATTGCCAGGTAGTCCGTCACTTATGTCGAAATTCCTAACCTTTTTTGTAACTGGGTTAAAAATAACAAGGCCGCCATTTGTGCTGAGCCAAAGATACCCTTTATTATCTTCAAGAATACCATTTATTACATCGTTGGCAAACCCGTTTTTTCTTGTAAACGACTGGAATTTTTTTGTTCCCCGGTTAAAGAGATTTAAACCAGCTGCTGTTCCCACCCATAAGTTATGTTTTGAGTCTTCGGTGATCGAATAAACCCAGTCGTGACTCATGGAGCTTTTATCGAAATCGTTATGATAATAGTTGGTAAATGTGTTCGTTTCCTGATCCCATCTGCCCAGTCCGTGATAAGTCCCTAACCATACAATACCCTGGGAGTCGGTATAAATTGTTAAAATATAATTGCTGCACAAGCTGTTTGCATTTTTCAAGTCGTTGAATAAATGACTGATAGTATTTTTCTTTTTATCCAGAATGTTTAAACCACTGTTATGCCCTGCCGCCAGAATATTTCCGTTTTTGTCCTCTGAAATTGCAAACACGCTGTAGCCAAATATGGATTTGTAATCATTTTGGCTCTGATAAATAATTTTTAAAAGTTTGTTTTAATGTTGCATTGCTTTTAAAATCAAATTGTATTTATGTGATTACTTATTTTCATTAAACTACCATTAAACGATTTTCGAAAATTCACGGGGAAAATAACGTTTTATTGCAGTTTAAGTAAGT
>JAAUTT010000334.1 GCA_012031335.1 Bacteroidales bacterium
GTACCTTATTAGTTATTTTATTAAGTTCTCTAATTGATATTAAAATTGTGAACAATATAATCACAAGTAACCAAAAGAGACTTTTTTAATAATAACTCATTGTCTTCATTTGATTTAATTGCTTGCCAAAGAATCGCTCCGATTGCGTAAAATAAAAACAATAAAATCAACGCTGTAAATAGTCCAGGAATAAATTTAAATTTAATTATTACTCCTTTTCCACTTTTAGAAATTGTCCAGTTATGAAGTATTGAGGCAAGTATGTCTCAATAAAAGGGCGAAGCCTTGTCAAAGTAAATCTTTGACTTTTAGCATCAGTCTTTCCGATCAATGGTCGATTCGAGGAGGATGTAAATGTGTTTGTCTTTGGGAAAAGCAAGTTTTCGGTATGATCCGTTTGCCAATTTAATCTAGTCAACAAATCATTAGATACTGTGTCCGTTTCTATTAATATTTTCTTATAAGGTATCAATGTCTTTATTTTATTAAATAACCGCTAACAAGTTTATATCATTAATCACCCAAAATTTGCATTATACCTATCATTCATTTTGATTAGTAATAATAAAAATAACTGTAATAAAAAAAAGTAATATTGATGGGAACAACTATGTATGTGTTAAATATCAGGTTAAGTAGATTATAAGTTTGAAAAGGAGTAGCCATACTCTATAGCAAAGATATTTAAACCCAATACGATCAAATCCGATTGTAAGACCAGTGAATATCACCCGAAATTTTCATTTGGATTCGTTTTGGTTCTCTTACCAAAAACAAAAACGAGCTGAAAATCAGAATATTTTCAGCTCGTTTCATCTAAGTTCCTCATATAGAGCGGAGAGAGTGGGATTCGAACCCACGATACCCTTTTGGAGTATACACACTTTCCAGGCGTGCTCCTTCGACCACTCGGACATCTCTCCTTTTTAGTCTGCTGCTTAAGTCCCTCTTGTATTCAAGTCCCCTTGAGGGGGTTTAGGGGTAAAGCGTCGCAAAAATACAAAATTTTAGCAATTATAAGGTATCTGCTAAACTAATTTCTCCCCGTAACGAGAGATTCATATGGGCTACTATTTCCGAGTAGCTGTATTCCTCACCTAATAAGTACATTAGCTTGGCAATAGCAGCCTCGGTGGTAATATCAAAACCACTCAGCACACCAACCCGTTTCAGGTCCTTGCTTGTTGAGTATTTACCCATTTCAACATGTCCCGAGTTGCATTGCGTAACATTCAGTACAATCACTCCTTTATTTATCGCCTTTTCAATGCGGGATACAAACCATCCTAAATTCGGGGCGTTACCGTTTCCAAAGGTTTCGATGATGAGCCCTCTTAAATTTTCTATGTTTACGATCGCATCAATATAATTCTCACGCATTCCCGGGAATATTTTTAAAATGGCAATATTTTTATTCAAACGGGTATGGATCTTTAATTGCTCATCTTTATCAGGATAATGAATTGCCTGGGTATTATATTTTATATGAATTCCTGTTTGTGCCAGTGCAGGGTAGTTAAACGACTTAAAAGCATTGAAATTTTCAGCGCTGTTCTTAGTGGTGCGGTTCCCGCGGAATAAACTGTTTTCAAAATAAACACACACCTCCGGTACACTGGGTAATCCTCCTTTATATGCGGCAGCAATTTCAATCGAAGTAATCAGGTTATCTTTTCCGTCGGTACGTAAGTCGCTGATTGGTAGCTGCGAACCAGTAAATATTACCGGCTTGCTTAACCCTTCGAGCATAAAGCTCAGGGCCGATGCCGTATAAGCCATGGTATCGGTGCCGTGCAAGATCACAAAGCCACTGTAAAAGTCGTAGTTATCGCGGATTATCACTGCCAGTTGTACCCACACATCGGGGTTTATATTCGACGAATCTAGCGGTGGATCAAACTGGATGGCCGATAATTTGTGTCCCAGTTTTCTCAGTTCAGGCACTTCATTTTCAATCTGGTGAAAATTGAAAGGATCAAGGGCTCCTGTTTCAGGATTTAGCATCATCCCGATTGTTCCACCGGTATAAATTATCAGTATGGATTTCCGGTTTTCCATCTAATTCCTGATATTAAAAAGCTTCAAGGCATTCGCTGTCGTAATATCGGCCAATTCTTCCATACGCATATTTTTTGTTTCTGCCAGTTTATGGCAAACATAGGTTACAAATGCACTTTCGTTCCGTTCGCCTCTTTTGGGAACAGGCGTGAGATATGGCGAATCGGTTTCCAGAATGATATGTTCGGGCGACACCAACGCCAGGGTATCTTTAAGCTTCGCATTTTTATAGGTAAGTACACCGCCAATACCCAGTTTAAAACCATGGCGGATAATCATTTCGGCCTGTTCTATGGGTCCCGAAAAAGCATGAAACACTCCTGTAAGTGAGGTGTTTTTATAATCTTTGAGCACATCCATAATGGGTTGGAACGAATCGCGGCAGTGAATTACAACAGGAAGATTTTTTGTCAAAGCGAAGTCGAGCTGAAAACGGAAGGCTTCAATCTGCTCCTTAAGATACGTTTTATCCCAGTAAAGGTCAATGCCTATTTCTCCTATGGCTATAAAAGGGGCCTTATCAAAATATCCGAGTATGGCATCCAGCTCTTTTTTGTAGTCTGCTTTTACAGAAGTTGGATGCATCCCCAGCATGGGAAAGCAATTTTCAGGAAATTGGGAACATACTTTCAGCAGGGGATTTATCGATTCCAGATCGATATTGGGGAGAAACATATATTTCACTCCCTGGTTAACTGCCCTGGATACTGCCTGGGGCAGGTCGGTGTCAAACTCGGGCAGGTAAAGGTGTGTATGTGTATCAACAAGAATCATAGTATCTTTTAATTTATCAGCCGGTATATTTTCCCTGGCAAACTTTTGATTAAGCCTTTAAACTCAAGCTGCAGCAGTAAGGGAGATAATCTGCTTACCGGCCAGTCTATTCGCAGGCACATTATATCAATCATCAGGTTGTTTTCTTCCCTTAAAAGATCTATAACCAATTGTTCTTCTTCGGTTAAGTTCTGAAAAAGACTCATCTGTCTCGGTTCCGACCTGGTTGAATCCCAACCCATCAAATATTCCAGGTCTTCCACCGATTCTATCATGGCGGCTTTATTGTTTTTAATCAGCTTGTTGCATCCCTTGGACCAGTCGTCGTTTACCCTTCCCGGAAAGGCAAAAACATCGCGGTTATAGGAGTTTGCAAGATCGGCTGTAATCAGGGCGCCACCTTCTATACCCGACTCTGCAACAATGGTAGCATCAGCCAGTCCGGCAATAATCCGGTTTCGCTTGATGAAATTGTTGCGTTCGGGGGTAATTTCGCTGGTAAAGTCGGTTACCAGGGCTCCGTTATTGACTATTTCTTTAGCCGTATTCCTGTGAACGGCGGGGTAAAGCGTGGATAAACCATGCGCAAGGACGGCCACTGTCGGAACATGATTTTTGAGGGAAGCCCTGTGAGCGCATATATCAATTCCATAAGCAAGGCCGCTTACAATTATAAGTTCCTTATGTCGTGAAGCCAGATCGGAAACAAGTTTGGTACAGAATTCCTTGCCGTAGTCGGTAGCATTGCGGGTGCCAACAATGCTGATCACTTTCTCTTTATTGAATTCTACATTTCCTTTGCAGAAAAGCATAATGGGTGCATCAGGGCATTGTTTCAGTCGAACAGGATAATCGTCGTCGAGGTAAAAGTGATATCGTATATCGAATTTTCTGATAAACTCAATTTCTGCTTCCGCTTTTTCGAGGTTCTGATGTTTGGTGATTACTTCCGCAAGCGTAGTCCCGATGCCGGGTATCTTGATAAGATTTTTCTTTTTCTCTTTAAAAACAGCTTCAATGCTTCCTGTGTAAGCAATCAATTTCTTGGCAATTATACTGCCTATCCCCGGAATCTGGCTTATTCCTATTTTATACCTGAGAAGATCGTCGGTAATTGACACAGCCTTTTGATTATCGGGAGATATTGAGTTCTCTGGCAAGTTGGTCAACATCTTTTTTATTTAAAATACTGATACTAACAGGCGCATATTTGGCGATACCCCTGGCTGTTTTCTGATAAATGATCAGGTATTTATTGAAACCTCCAAACTTTTTTACAATTTCGGCTTTATGAAATTCCTGTTTGTTTATCTCAATGGAACTTTGCTCGCTCGATAGCGGTCTCAGAGAAAAATACCGGATAATTATTTTGGATGAGTTATTATTAAAATAGATATAATTGGCATCGCGCAGATAGCCTGTAGCGTAATATAACACATACAGCAAAGCAGCTGCTCCCGCATAGTAATTTCGTTCTAAACCAAGAACAGGTTGCTTAAAATATGTTGTTGTATAAAGAAAAACCCAAAAAAGCACCAGAAGAAACAGAAATAATAACTTTTGCAATTGAATTCTGATTCTGCTTTTTTGGGTGTCGATAATCATACTTTTATTTTTCTTCTGTTGAGTTCTTTAGTTATCAAACGTAACTCCCTCCCGGTTTGACCGGCCACCGAGGTATTTTCTTCGGCACGCCTTATCAGGTAAGGCAGTACTTCGCGTACCGGACCATATGGGATATATTTTGCAACATTATAACCGGCTGCAGCCAGATTAAAGCTCAGGTGATCGCTCATACCCAGCAGTTGCGAGAAAAATATCCTGTTGTCTCCCGGTTGGAGTTTGTTTTCAGCCATCAAATTTACAAGATATTCGCAACTTTGCTCATTATGGGTACCCGAAAATAACGAAACGATGTCTATATTTTCAACACAAAGTTTCTGTGCCCCGTCATATCCGTCATCACTGCCTGCTTTATCGGGATAAATGGGAGAGGGGTAACCCTTTTCGGCAGCTCTTCTTCTTTCTCTTTCCATGTAAGCTCCCCTTACAAGTTTAACGCCGGGTTTATATCCTGTTATGCGTGCTTCGGCTATCAGATCGCGCAGGTAATCAAGCCTGTCCCATCGGTACATCTGAAGGGTAATAAAAACAATGGCGTTTTCCTTGTTGTACTTTTTCATAAGTTCAACAGTGGTGTCATCCACAATCTTCAGGTAGGAGTGGTCCTCAGCATCAATCAGAATGCGGATGTTATTGTCAAAAGCCTTTTTACACAGAATGTCAAGCCGGTTTTTAAAGTCAGCTACTTCTTTCTTTTCATTGTCCGAAAGTATTTCGCCTGAGCTGACTTTCACAAGAAGTTCCTCACGGGCAAGAGCTGAGGGTTTAAATACCGTGTAGGCAATGTTTTTATTTTGAGCGGCCAGTTCAATCGAGTAGGATATTTCGTTTAAAACATGCTGAAATGCAGCTTCCGACTCCTGGCATTCCGAAGAATAATCGAGAATAGAATAAACTTTGAATTTTGTAAGATTATTGGCCAGGGGCAAACACTCGTCAAGGGTTATTCCACCGCAGAATTGTTTATAGATAGTGGGTTTTATAGCCCAATTTATAGGAAGGTGCAGTTTATTGCAGAAATTAATGAAATGTTTCCCCGTCTTCACAAGCTTTGGCGAAGCTATCATGCTGAAAAGCCAGTATGCTTTCTTAAGTTCATGGTTACTTCGGTATGCAAAAGCTATTTCAGTATTTTCAAAATTTATCATGGCATTTAAAATTGTTTGGCTCAAAATTAGGATGCCAACGCAATAGAAATGCTGAAATTCATCAGGTGCAGAGTATGAAAGATATCATGTTGTAAATAAAAAATGGCAATTTTAAGTATAAAGAGAGGAAAATATTATTTGCCGTTTTTAATAAAAATTGCCTTTGTCCGCAAGGATTCTTTAAAGAAGAAATTTACTGCCGATACCTGACTATGCCA
>JAAUTT010000335.1 GCA_012031335.1 Bacteroidales bacterium
CTTTTGGAATTACTTTTTTAAGTAGCTCTTAATGCTAAATTGCCATGTCCTATTTCGCGGCGGCTGATGCCTCTGGAAGCTTTTGCATCGCCAGTGGAAAAAGGAGGAAAATTGTAATGAAGAGTGAATTTTTCAGTTCCCTGAACAAGTACTTCATCCACAACTTTTTCGTCGAGTTTGGTGCCTAAGGTTACAGTTGTAAGCGATTGCGTTTCTCCTCTGGTGAACAGTGCCGAGCCATGAGCCGCAGGAAGAATGTCGAGTTCGCATGAGATAGGCCGAATTTCGTCTGTTTTACGACCATCCAGGCGGATTCCTTCATCCAGAATCATGTTCCGCATGGCTTCTTTTTCCACTGCATGGTAATATTTGCTAACCAATGCTTTTTTCGATTCGCGTTCTTCTTCCGGAAGTGATTCGATAAATTCGTTTTTGATGGCTTCAAAAGCATCCATCCGCTCGTGTTTACCCGATTGCGATTTGGCAACCTTATAAACTTTATCGTAACAATATTCATTAACTGCTTTGCGCAAATCTTCGTCGTTAACTTCGTGGCAATATTCCATTTTTTTGGTCTTGCCAACCATTTCCATCAATTCGAGCTGCGCCTTACAATGCTTTTTAATTTCGTCGTGAGCGATTTTTAATGCTTCGAGCATATCGGCTTCGCTTACCTCGTTCATTTCACCTTCAACCATCATAATATTATCGATGGTGGCTGCAACCATAATATCCAGGTCGGCTTTAGCGCATTCTTCAAATGAAGGATTGATAATGAATTTTCCATCAGTGCGGGCAACCCGAACTTCCGAAATAGGTCCGTTGAAAGGTATATTTGAAACAGCCAGTGCTGCGGATGCCGCCAGTCCGGCTAAGGCATCGGGCATAATGCTGCGGTCGGCCGATATAAGGCTGATGGTAACAAATGTTTCAGCATGGTAATCTTCGGGGAAGAGAGGGCGCAATGCTCTGTCGACCAAACGCGATACCAGAATTTCATAGTCCGAGGGTTTGGATTCTCTTTTCATAAAACCACCGGGGAACCTACCTGTGGACGCAAACTTTTCTTTATATTCTACCGACAAAGGCATAAAATCCACATTCTCTTTCGCTTCTTTGGCAGTAACAACGGTTGCAAGCAACATTGTTTTGCCTTGCTTGAGAAGAACCGCTCCGTCGGCTTGTCTGGCTAACTTTCCGGTTTCCAGGACAATTGTCCGTCCATCGCCGAACTCAATTGCCTTTTGAACAATATTGAACATACTTATTTATTTTAGATTGCTTTTAATTTAATTAGGATAAATAAAAAAAAAAGGCAATGATAAAATTGCCTTTCAATACCCTGATCAACGTAAAATTATTTACGCAGATTCAAACTCTTGATAATATTACGATATCTTTCAATCTCAACATCTTTCAAATAATCCAGCATCCTTCTTCTTTTTCCAACCAATTTCAATAAAGCCATTTGGGTGCTGAAATCTTTTTTGTTTTTTTCAGATGCTCTGTAAGATGAGTAATTCTTTCGGAATACAGCGCAATCTGTGATTCGGGCGAGCCAGTGTCAGTGGTCGATTTTCCGTACTGGGCAAATAATTCTTTCTTTCTTTCGACTGTTAAATACATCGTATCTAATGTTTTGTATGTTTATTTCTTTTTAAGGATGCGCAAAAGTATGGATTTTTTTTGAATCGGCTACAATTTTTTTAAAAAAAATATTAAAGATCAAACACATCAGAAAACTGTTTATTGAGGGTTATGTGCAGATTGTGTGAGAATTTTATTCCCTATGCTGCATTCGAGGCATAAATGATGATCGCAGAATTTTGTCTTTAAAAAAATGAGGGCCTGACTGTGGAAGGCGCTTACAGGTTTAATGCCTAATTTTTGCCAGTTCTCAGTAATGGAATTTTTCTCGGGACTTATTTGTCCCAGGAAATCTAAAGCTTTATTTTGAAACTGAACCTGACCAGTTTTTTTTCCATACATAAAAAGCACCGGGATTACTGAATTTATCAGAATTATATCGATCGAGTCTTTTCCTATGGTTTTCTCAATTGGTTTGGATATTTTGCCGAATAAATAGTGGTTTTCCCAATAGGCTGAAGGTTTTACTTCAAACATTTCTCTTATTTTTTCAAGGGAAGATGCTTCCCGAAGGTATGAAAAAAGGCCAGAACATGAGTGTATCAAGGCGGCAAGTTGAGCAATCCTGATGGTTGGGAAATTTCCTGGCCGAAGTCGCAGAAATTTCCAAAGATGCCTGGGTATTGGTTTTAAGTGAAATTTCTTAGCCAGAAACTTATATTCTTTCTGTAGTTTAAGAAAGTAGTCGTCGTATGGAAGCAATTCATTCAGAAATCCGGCTTGTCCAAATAAGAGCGCTTCGGTATGTAAAAGGCTGTCGGCATTTTTTTCGAGTATGTGATAGGGCAGTGTCAATGCCATTTGTTCGGCTGGTTGTCCGTTTAGATGAAATCCAAAACTACGGGTAATGGTGCGGTATAGAACTTCGTCCCAGTTATTCATGGTTTGTGCAAGATGTTTGGAAATCTCGGCCGACTTTTCCTCGAGCTTTGCTATTCCTAGCTTTTCGAGCCAGATAGAAACAATAAACGGGTCGACCTTGCTGAATTCTTTTGCGCATGGTACCCAAAGCCTGTTTTTTAATAAATAGTTGTATTGAGCCAGAATAGCATCGTTACATCTTATGGTTATTGTGGGTATGGTATTGCCATTGTTGTCGTTAACTCCCAGATCGTTGTCCGCAACAATATGCAGGATAACATTTTTGAAAGCATCGTTGTTGTTGTGGTTGTGTTTTACCCAGTCAGAAGCTTTCACATGGACCTCGGCATTTCCGGCCCAGATAGTATCTCCAATTCTAATTCTTGTATTGAAAAAAATCGGGGCCAGCATCGTGATTATGGTTACCCGGATGAATTACTTCAATGGCAGTGCCATCAGGAAGAATTAATGATTCAGGAGTGTAGAGCCTGTGTTTCCAAAGAAAAAAAAACGAGTTCTTCGGTCATAGAGGAATGGATTTGATTGGGGTAAATATAAATCAAAATCCTGAAAAACAAGAAAGGTAGTCAATGCTTACAGAGAGTTTTTGCCCGCTACTATAAGAGTTTTCTAGCTTTCAAAATACTTTTCATCTCTTCTTTTACAAGTAATGCCTGTTCGCGGGCTACAGAAGCAAAACGATCGGTGCAATCGGCATAAATAATGGCACGTGATGAGTTCACTAGCAATCCGCATTGTTTGTTCATGCCATATTTTGCCACTTCTTGCAAACTACCACCCTGTGCACCAACACCGGGGATTAACAGAAAGTGGTTGGGAATTATTTTCCGGATATCAGTAAGCATTTCGGCTTTGGTAGCTCCAACAACATACATCATGTTATCGGGATTTCCCCATTTTTGAGATTGCCTGAGTACTTTTTCGAATAAGCGTTGCTGGCTTCCTTCTTCTTTTATAAGTTGAAAATCGGATGCTCCGCTGTTGGAGGTAAGTGCCAGCAAAATGATGTACTTATTCGGATATCCCATAAATGGCGTTACCGAATCTTCGCCCATGTATGGGGAAACGGTTACAGCATCGAAATCGTTTTTTTCAAAAAAAGCTTTGGCGTACATTTTCGATGTATTGCCTATATCACCTCTTTTGCATCGGCAATGATAAAAATGTCGGGATATTTTTCGCGAATATAATTGGCGGTTAATTCAAGGTTAATCCATCCTGCTGCTCCAAGACTTTCGTAAAAAGCAATATTGGGCTTGTAAGCTACTGTAATATCTGCAGTAGCATCAATAATTTTTTTATTGAATTCGAACAGGGGGAACTCAGCTTCGAGAATAATCCGGGGTATTTTAGCAATATCGGTATCGAGACCAATACATAAAAAGCTTTCTTTTTTCCTGATATTCTCAAACAACTGCCTGCTGTCCATGATAATATGATTATATATTTGCGCTTTCGTTCAGTCTTTCTGCATTCTCGGCCATCTGAAGTTTATCGATAAACTCCTGGATATCTCCATCCATAATGGTTGGGAGGTTATATACCGTATGGTTGATACGATGATCGGTAACCCTTCCCTGTGGATAATTATAGGTACGGATTTTTGCTGATCTGTCGCCCGTTGATACCATTGTTTTTCTTTTGGAAGCAATATTATCAATATATTTTTGGTATTCCAGGTTATATAAGCGGGTTCGTAACTCACTTGTGGCTTTCTCCAGGTTTTTGATCTGTGACTTTTCGTCCTGACATTGTACAACAATTCCCGAAGGTATATGGGTAAGACGAATGGCCGAATAAGTAGTATTTACCGATTGACCGCCCGGACCCGATGAACAGAAGGTGTCTTTACGAACGTCGTTCATGTTAAGTTCTATATCGAATTCATCCGCTTCGGGTAAAACAGCAATGGTAGCTGCAGATGTATGTATCCGGCCCTGAGTCTCTGTTTTAGGAACTCTCTGGACCCGGTGTACCCCCGACTCATATTTCAGAACCCCATACACCTTATTGCCTGTAACTTTCATTACTATTTCCTTGTATCCTCCGGCTGTTCCATCCGATATACTTGTTACCTCATATCTCCATCCTTTGGTTTCAATATATTTTGTATACATACGAAACAGGTCGCCTGCAAAAATGCTGGCTTCGTCTCCTCCTGTACCTGCACGTATTTCCATTATGGCATTTTTATCATCTTCCGGGTCAACAGGTAGTAAAAGTAATTTTATATTTTCCTCGAGTGGGCCAACTTTGGAGTTAAGTTCGTCCAGCTCCATTCTGGCCATTTCTTTTAGTTCTTCGTCTTTTTCGTTGGAAATGATTTCCCTTGCACTTTCGATATTACTGAGTACGTTTTTATAATCCTCATAGGTTTTCACCAAAGGTTCAATATCCCTATATTCCTTATTCAGTTTAACATATAATTTCATATCGGAAATTACCTCAGGGTCGGTAATTTTCTGCGACACTTCCTCGAAACGGATTTTCACACTTTCGAGCTTTTCCAGTATCATATTATCACTCATTGATTTCTCCTAAAATTGGACGGCAAATTTAATAATTTAAAATGACTTTTCGCGATGGTATATTAAACACCCTTCACACCGCAGAATAAACTATTCCCGGCACAATAAAAAAATACAAAGTTAATAATGAAATTCTCCGAACTGACTTTGAATGGTGAGGCTTTTTCCATTCTCTTTTTCGCAATACCCCACCACCTGGGCATCTATATCGAAACTTCTGGCAATGTTGATAATATCCTGAGCAAGGTCTGGTTCTAAATAGATCTCGAAACGGTGACCCATATTAAATACTTTGTACATTTCGTCCCAGGGAGTACCGGATTGTTCTTTGATTATGCGAAACAGAGGAGGAACAGGGAACATATTGTTTTTTAACCACACGAAGGTCATCAACAAAATGAAGAATTTTAGTTTGCGCGCCGCCTGAACAATGAACCATTCCATGAATGCGGTTACGATGTTTATCCAGAATGCTGGCTATTACCGGTGCATAAGTGCGGGTAGGGGAGAGTACCAGTTTTCCTGCATCGATACCCAGTTCGTCGATAACATCGGTGAGCTTAAAGTTTCCTGAGTAAATAAGGTTTTTGTTCACACCAGGATCGTAACTTTCGGGGTATTTTTGCGCCAGATAATTTGAGAACACATCGTGACGGGCAGAGGTGAGTCCGTTGCTGCCCATGCCACCGTTATATTGCCTTTCGTAGCTAGCTTTACCTGATGATGAAAAGGCCTACAATAACATCACCAGGTT
>JAAUTT010000336.1 GCA_012031335.1 Bacteroidales bacterium
TCTATATGAATCGCTAAAATTTGGAATTTAAAATAATCAAATGAAAGTTTTCCAAAGTATTCTTCTTTAGATGATTGAGTTGTGATTTAATAGGGTACTCACAGTCGATTCTTTTAATAAGTATTCATTATTTTGATTTACCAAGGAAATATACTCTTTTTGTACAAAAGGTAAATATTCCCCCAATTTATCTGTTGTAAATCCAACTTTTATAACATGTCCATTTATATCTAATTTAATTCTTGAACTTAGTATAGATACCATCTCCAAATATGAATTGTTGGTTTCTTTATAATTTGCTATTAGGACCTCAATAGAATCATAAAATAATATCTTATATTCTAATGTGAATTCTTCACAGTCACCCTTCCAACTTTTTAGTAATTTACCTTCGCCAAAATTTTTAAGATTACAATTTAACCTCATTAATGTTTGATTTTTTATTTTAATGTCATTTAAACTAATGACTTGTGCTCCTAAATTAGAACATATAAAAAGGAGTATTACGATTACATTATTTAATCTTGTTTCCATTTAAATCAAATTTAGTTGTTATGTAAGGTATAGGATTTACTCTACTATATCTGTCCGTATTTCCTTTGTAAACTGTTAAATGTAGATGAGTTCGCCAATCATCGATATTTGCTGCAGTTGTGCCTGTTTTGCCACTATATCCAATTAGCTGTCCTTGAAAACTTTGGAATTATTAATAGTTCCTATTGTGCTATTCAAATGTCCATAACTAACCCAAATTGTTTCTATTTCAGTAGTAAGTTTGTGCTCTGATACATTCGATTTTATTAATACGTAATTTCCAAGACTAGTGCTGTATAAAATTTGAGCTACCCCATCAAACATTGCATAAACAGGAGTTTCAATCTCAGCTCGTAAATCTACACCATCATGAACTTTGTTTTTACCAGATACACTTGGAAAATTTTCAATATTTTGTGACCAAGTTATACAATTCTGCTCTTCCGCTTTCGACGTATATCTTTTACAGCCGTAAGCCCCTCCAATTTTATTTGATTTATTTGTTGGATCAGTCCCGACGATATCCATTATAATTAAAGGATCGCCTGCCAATGGCAAATCTCGGTTCAGATAATAATTTTCAAAAGGAATACTTTCTTGTTCCTTTACACAAACTTCGATTCTCTTTTGACCTAAAGGTTCACGTGTATCTGCATAAGGGATCCCATTCTTTTTTGTTAGCATTTCATGGAAACTATATTTAACATATTTTAAATCGTTTTCTGTGTAATTTGTTTTATTTACTTCATTAGGTTTAATTTTTTAGGCAGGTCTTTCACCAGATTCAGCATCCAGAAAAGTATTAAAACCTTTAGTTACCATCTTTATGTAACTAAATTCTTTATTTCCTAACTTTACCTTAGATAATAATCCATATTCCCCTATTCCGGTAATCAATTTTATAGGGATTTCTTCTTTTTTATCTTTATTTCCTTGTCTTATCTGAGATATGTATTCAATTAAATTAGCCATAAATAATTACCACCAATCAACTCCCCTTCTTCCTCCTCCTCACCCCAATTCAACCCCAAATCCCAATCATGGCATTCGTCCCATTGGTACTTATGCAAACGGGTTTTTTGAAGATTGTTGGTTTGGGCGTAATCCATCAGATTGTCAGTGCTGTATTTCGGTTCAATATACAAATTTTTTTCACTGAATGTATGCCTCAGGCGAAAAGCCCCATGACCGGGTTCGTGGGCAATGGTGCGAATTAGTTCATCGGGGTTTTGGTCATTGGAGAATATAAAACCAAACTGACGGTTTAACGGCATATAGCCATGGAGATTTTTGTCATTAACTTCATCGTTTATGAAAAACAGATATAATTTATCCTTCTGGTAATCGCCTCTTTTAAATTCCCGTATTACCTGCTTTTCACTTTCGGTATAATCCATTCTTTCATCGGGATCGTCGTTGTTGAAGGTGCTATTCTCGAATGTTACCGGAAGTTTTTTGGAATACTTTGTTACCTGCCAATCGATGATGGCGGGTTTTTATATCTGGTTGAGCTTCTCCTGGATGTATCTGGCATCGGGTGCGTTTGCCTTTTTGACTTCAACCAGTTCTAAGTTTACCGTTCTCTTCTCATAACTCACCACATTCACCGCCCCTGCCAGCCAGTTGGTTGCTTTTTTAACCGTGTCGCCGGTGGTGGTTCGGTACCTGGTAAAGAGCTGGTCTTGGTTGCAGTTACCCTTGTTTAAAAATCGATATGATTACAACTCAAATTCTCCTTCACTGGTTTGACTAATAATTTTAAAATAACCATCAGGTTGGAGTTGATATTCTCTTTTTGTTTTCACATTATATCTTTCCTCATTCCATGTGATTATTCCATTGCTGTTGATTGAAGAATATATGTGAACCTGGTCAGTTTCCGAAGGATCTCCAATAAACTTATAAACCACTTCATACAAACTTACAAAAGACTTCAATTCTCCGTTTATGCCAAATAAATACAGATCAATAAAAGTCTTCTCAAATCCAACAATTTTTACGAGCAAGGCATAATAATCCTTGTTAAATGCAATATTTCCTATAGTGTATGCTTTTGTTTCAAACACCTTTGTAATTCGTTTACTACTTTTTTCATCTGCCCAGGTATTCCAGGTCATTAAACTTTCTGGAACTTTGCCATAGGTGGTGGCTCTAAACAGCCTGTTGTCCAGAGTATAAAATTTTGCGCGCTCTTTTTGCTGATCAAACAATACTTTATTTAAAAGTGCCTTTGATAAAGTATCATTTACCTCCATATCTATAACTGATGAAACAGGAAGAGATACGTTCTTTTCGAAATAACTCATCAATTTTTTAAATTCAGGCGATTGGCTCTTACATGGAATAAAAAATGCGATCATAAAACCATAAACAATTATTTTTTCATAGTTTTTATCAATTACTTAACCCAAGGGATTACAAAACACCTAGTTGAACAATCAGTCTATTTCCTTCCATGCCAATAAAAAATAAACGTTCGTGTTATACATAATAATACTAAAGTTCATACGGATTAGAATATCTATTTTCCTGGTAAAACTATCGAAACATAAGAAGGTTTGCATCACTATTTAAAATAACTTTCCCATCCTAACATTTCAATGGTTGCGTTTAAATCATCTATATTTCCGTTTAAATTATGATCTTCTTGTTGCTTCTCAAATTTTAAATTATCCGGATTGACTTTATAAATAGTAGCACTTTGGTTTTTATCATTACTAATCCCATAAAGAAACACTTTACAATTGCGAGGATTTATTAATCCGGTTAAGTCCTGACCATAATCACTCCCGATATAAATTAATAATTTATCACAAATCTGGTATTGCTTATTAACTATCATTAAAACGGTAATAACTTTTAACAGTTCATTCGGATTTTGGCATTGAAAAAAAAGAATAAGCAACCCAGAAATAACTACCCATGTCAATACGTAAACTCTTATTCGGTAAATAAAGATCCCGCGAGATACCTTCAACTTTTTCCGTTTCCATACTATAGATTTTCTGACTAACAGAATAACTTCGCCGTATCACCATCATAAACGAAGGCCACTGCTTCGTCTTTTGACATGTTATTTTGAATTTGTGATATTTTGCCTGCACTAATAATATCATTCGATTTGTATTCTTGAAATGAATCAATATATTCTTGATAAATTGATATTTGACCAGAAATAAAGTTTGTGAAGAATTGCAAAAATAGTATTAATGACAAAGTTTTCATGGATTTAATTTGTTTTTAATATTTCTGTAAGCGTATAATTCTTATCATTGTATGTGCCCTGAAATAAGCCTTTTTGTCTGTTTAAAATTAACTTATTTTTAGAGGAAGTTGCAGCTGACATATTTGAGATGCTCCTACCAGGATCATAAAACCTAAAATACTCATTATCTCCTTCAATTCCTATTCCGACAACAATCATAAAATGTCTTTTTGCTCTATTTGAATTGTTAGGTGGTTTTGTAGTACCATTGTCATAATGGACACCAATTATAACAGGTCTGCCTGCTTTCAATTTATCTTTTATGTATTTAATAGCTGCCTCTATATTTCCTGAATTAGAATTTAATGGGGTTATATTGTAACTATCTTTTGAGTATTTACTAGTATTATCCGAAAAGTAAGCCATTTTGATATTTCCAAAAATTGTGGTATAAGGAGCACTTTTAGCAATTGTTGTATCTGAGCAGTTAGCTATATTGACATTTCCCAACATATATTCACAAGCACGTCTACAACAGGATGTACTCCAACAGCCAGAGCAAAGACCAAAAATAGACTCATTAAATTGGCTCACCCAGGTTACTGTTTCTAAAAAAATATCTTCATTTGGATATACATATTGTTCAAACATTTGAGATTCATTTGTTAATATACTTATTTCAATCCTATTAATACCTGTCGCTTCTCTTGTCTTAGCATAAGGAATACCGTTTTCCTTTGTTTGCACCTCGTGGAAAATATACTTAGTAAAATTGAGGCCATTTTCGGTATATGTTGATTTTGTCAATTCCGAAGGTTTAATGATATAAGAAGGTCGATCTCCGGTCTCAGTATCAATATACACATTAAATCCCCTTGATAGCATTTTTAGATAACTAAGTTCCTTATTTCCTAAATTAATCTTTGTTAAGAAACCAAATTCACCAATTCCCGTGATTATTTTTAAAGATAATTCACTTCTCTTTTCTTGATTACCCTGTCTTATTTTAGAAAGATAATCAATAATATTTGCTAACATTAAACTACCTCCGTTAATCAACTCCCCTTCTTCCTCCTCCTCACCCCAATTCAACCCCAAATCCCAATCATGGCATTCGTCCCACTGGTACTTATGCAAACGGGTTTTTTGAAGATGGTCGGTTTTGGCGTAATCCATCAGATTGTCAGTGCTGTATTTCGGTTCAATATACAAATTTTTTTCACTGAATGTATGCCTTAGGCGAAAGGCTCCGTGACCAGGTTCATGGGCATGGTGCGAATTAGTTCATCGGGGTTTTGGTCATTGGAGAATACAAAACCAAACTGACGGTTTAACGGCATATAGCCAAGTAGATTTTTGTCTTTGACTTCTTCGTTTATGAAAAACAGATATAATTTATCCTTCTGGTATTCGCCTCTTTTAAATTCCCGTATTACCTGCTTTTCACTTTCGGTGTAATCCATCCTTTCATCGGGATCGTCGTTGTCGAATATGCCATTTTCGAATGTTACCTGAAGTTTTTTGGAGTATTTTGTCACCTGCCAATCGATGATGGCGGGTTTGTATATCTGGTTGAGCTGCTCCTGAATGTATCTGACATCGGGTGCATTTGCCTTATTGACTTCAACCAGTTCTATGTTTACTGTTCTCTTCTCATAACTCACCACATTCACTGCCCCTGCCAGCCAGTTGGTTGTATTTTTTTATTGAGTCGCCGGTGGTGGTTTTGTACCAGGCAAAAAGCTGGTCTTCTTCGCGGTGGCCTTGGCCGGTGATTAGGAGTTGCTTTTCGCCTTTGCTGCTCCCGGGGGCGGTCATGACCATGCTGGCCGATTCGCGGGAAAAGAATACAGAGTCGGCAGGGATACCTTCAATTCTGGCAATTAGCTTGTCGTAACCGCCACTTTCGACCGATTTCCAGGGGAGGTATACCGAGGTTCCGCCGATGCCCAACCTTTATATTATTAATTGTTCTTTTGTATTTAGCCGCGTAGCTGGTGTTCTATTTGTAGTAAATTAGCTGACAATAAACATGTAAGCCGCATAGCGGCGACCTATTAAT
>JAAUTT010000337.1 GCA_012031335.1 Bacteroidales bacterium
CGTTTTGGATCCGGCTTCAGGAAAGCCAACCAGAATTGGAAGGAAATTCGATAGTAAAAATAAATTGGTAAGGTACGCTAAAAATCAGGGGAGGAGATTAAATAATGAACTACGTTCCCAACCTTAAGACAAAGTATAAGGAAGAGATAATTCCTGCACTGATGAATGAATTTAAATACAAATCAGTGATGCAGGTTCCCCGGTTAACAAAAATTGTTATTAACCAAGGGATAGGACAGGCTACTGCCGATAAAAAGCTGGTGGAAAGTGCTATAACAGAAATTAGCAATATTACCGGGCAAAAAGCTGTGTCTACAGTATCGAAAAAAGATATTTCGAACTTTAAGTTACGTAAAGGTGTGGCAATTGGAGTTAAATTAACTTTAAGACAGGAAAGAATGTACGAATTTCTTGAACGTCTTGTAAATGTTGCCCTGCCTCGCATCCGTGACTTTAAAGGGATCAATAATAAAATGGATGGCCGTGGTAATTATACACTGGGGATTTCCGAACAGATAATCTTCCCGGAAATTGATATCGATAAAATATCAAAACTTCTTGGAATGGAGATATCGTTTATTACTACTGCTCCAAACGATGAAGAAGGATTTGCTTTATTAAAGGAATTCGGATTACCATAAAATCTCAAAAGAATTAGGCATGGCCAAAGAATCGATGAAAGCCCGCGAAGTAAAGCGTGCTAAATTAATAGAAAAATATGCTGAGAAGCGCGCAAAGTTAAAAGCAGAAGGAGATTTTGCAGCTCTGAGTTTATTGCCTAAAAACTCCAGTAAGATCCGTTTACGTAACCGTTGTATGATCACTGGACGTCCCAGAGGTTATATCAGACAATTCGGAATCAGCAGGATCGTTTTCAGGGAAATGGCTTCTAATGGTTTGATCCCTGGTATCAAAAAAGCAAGTTGGTAATATATATAAAAAAAATAATATATCAGATAATGACTGATCCTATAGCTGACTTATTAACAAGAATCAGGAATGGTCTCAAGGCCAAACATAAAGTGGTTGAAATTCCTGCCTCAAATATGAAAAAGAATATTACAAAAATTCTTTTCGAAAAGGGGTATATTCTTAATTTTAAATTCGAAGATGAAGGTCCTCAGGGAACCATTAAAATAGCCCTGAAATACCACCCAGAAACAAAGGTGCCCGCTATAAAAGAAATACAGCGAATAAGCAAACCAGGTTTAAGGAAGTATGCCGACCATTCCAGCCTTCCCCGTATTCTTAACGGTTTGGGTATTGCAATAGTATCGACATCCCAAGGTTTAATGACGGATAAAGAAGCCCGTCAGAAGAACATTGGAGGAGAAATAGTTTGTTACGTTTATTAATCGCACGGAGGATTTACAATGTCACGTATAGGTAAATTACCCATCACTATACCCGATAAGGTAACAGTAACTGTGGGCAAAGACAATGTTGCTACAGTTAAAGGGCCACTCGGAGAATTGAAACAACAGATCGACCCTGATATCAAACTTGAAGTTGATAACGGAGTTCTCACCATCACTCGTCCAACTGATGGAAAACGTCACAGATCCTTACATGGACTGTATAGATCTTTACTTTTCAATATGGTGGTTGGTGTATCGCAAGGTTATACTGTTAAACAGGAACTTGTAGGTGTGGGTTACCGCGCCGAAGCAAAAGGTCAGCTACTTGAACTTAATTTGGGATATTCGCATGATATAATTATATCTTTACCCGAAGAAATTAAAGTAGAAACTGTAACCGAAAAGCGCGCTAATCCAATTATAACCTTGAAAAGTCACGATAAGCAACTTATCGGTCAGGTTGCTGCCAAAATAAGGTCTCTAAGAGAACCTGAACCATACAAAGGTAAAGGTATCAAATTCGTGAACGAAGTTGTTAGAAGGAAAGCTGGTAAATCAGCTGGTGCTAAATAATATTAATTATTAAGAATCATGGCTTTAACAAAGCAGGAAAGAAGAAACCGTATCCGGAAAAGAATCAGAAAAAATGTTTCCGGTTCGTCTGAAAAACCCAGATTATCGGTTTTCAGAAGCAATAAGGGCATTTATGTTCAGATTATCGATGATGTTACCGGAGTTACTTTATTATCGGTTTCATCCAAGAATAAGGAAATTGCTGATCAGTTAAAAGGCTTAAATAAAATAGATCAGGCTAAGTTAGTGGGAAAACTGGCAGCCGAAAAATCATTGGAAAAGGGAATTTCAACGATTGTTTTCGATCGTGGAGGTTATCTTTATCATGGTAGAGTTAAATCACTTGCAGATGCCGCCAGAGAAGGTGGACTTAAATTCTAAAATATTATGTCAACAAGCATCAGAAAAGTTAAAAACAACCGATCTCGAATTAAAGGACAGGCTGGTTAGTATTCAAAGGGTTACCAAGGTTACCAAGGGTGGACGTACATTTAGTTTCTCAGCTATTGTGGTTGTTGGAAACGAAACGGAATTGTTTGGTTACGGATTGGGTAAAGCCAATGAAGTAACTACTGCTATTTCGAAAGGTATCGAAGACGCAAAGAAAAACCTCATAAAGGTTCCCATCTATAAAAATACAATTCCCCACGACCAGATTGCAAAATTCGGAGGTGCTTTCGTATTTCTTAAACCAGCATCCAGTGGTACTGGTGTAAAAGCTGGTGGTGCTATGCGTGCAGTACTCGAAAGCGTTGGAATAAAAGATGTTTTAGCTAAATCAAAAGGTTCTTCAAACCTCATAACCTGGTTAAAGCAACTTTTGAAGCGTTAACTCAGATGCGTGATGCATTCACTGTTGCTCAACAACGTGGAATAAATCTAAACAGGGTTTTTAACGGATAATTTGTGAATATATGTCCAAGATTAAAGTTAAGTTAGTTAAAAGCACCAGCGGAAGCAATAAAAGAGTGAAAGCTACTCTTACTGCTCTGGGTATTGGCAAAGTCGATAGCTGGGTGGAGCATGAAAATACTCCCCAGATAAAGGGTATGGTGCGTAAAGTATTACATTTAGTAGAAGTTGAAGAATAAGATTCAGAAAGGATATTGATATGAACTTAAGTACACTCAAACCAGCTCCCGGCTCAGTTAAGCACCAGGGAAAACGACTAGGACGCGGCCAAGGCAGCGGCAGAGGCGGTACCTCTACAAAAGGACATAAGGGGCAAAAGGCTATCTCAGGTTATTCTAAGAAAGTAGGATTCGAGGGAGGGCAGATGCCAATCCAACGTCGGTTACCTAAATTCGGATTTAAAAATCCATTCAGGGTAGAATATAAAGGTATTAATCTCTCCACCGTAGAAGATTTCGTAAAAAAAACCGGTATTACAAATATCGATGAACAAGTGCTTATTGATGCCGGATTAGCTCCTAAACATTCTTTAGTTAAAATTTTAGGTAACGGTGCCTTAACGCAGAAAGTTGATATCAAAGCTCATTGCTTTTCGAAAAAGCAAAAGAAGCAATTGAAGCCCTTAATGGAACCGCTGTTAAATTATAATTGAATGAAGGCTTTTATAAATACGATCAGGAATATTATCAAAATCGAAGAGTTATGGTCAAGGATTCTTTATACCTTGTTCATTATTGTTATCTATCGGTTAGGATCATTTATTACGTTACCCGGAATTGATCCCTCCCAGTTGGTGGATTCCAACCTCCAAAACCAAACTAAAGAAGGCGTTCTTGGGTTACTTGATATGTTTTCTGGTGGAGCTTTCTCCAATGCTTCAGTTTTTGCGTTGGGAATTATGCCGTATATTTCAGCTTCCATCGTTGTTCAGCTTTTAGGTATTGCTGTTCCTTTCTTCCAAAGATTACAACGAGAAGGAGAGAGCGGACGCCGAAAAATGAATCAGATTACCAGATATCTTACAGTAATTATTCTTTTGGTTCAGGCACCCAGTTATCTGGCTAACCTCGACGCTCAATTACCAGCCTCCGCATTCCTTATCGACGGAACAATGTTTGCAATTATTTCCATGTTTTGTCTTACAGGTGGAACCATGTTTGTTATGTGGCTTGGTGAAAAAATTACTGATAAAGGTATTGGAAACGGAATATCTCTCATTATTATGATTGGTATTATTGCACGCCTACCATATGCTTTTATAACCGAATTTGCTGCTCGTATCGAAAGCATGGGTGGAGGAATGGTTGCCTTACTTATAGAACTGGTTTTCCTTTTCCTTGTTTTTGTAGTTTCAATATTACTGGTTCAAGGAACTAGAAAAATTCCGGTCCAGTATGCAAAAAGAATTGTTGGAAACAAACAATATGGTGGGGTACGACAGTATATACCTTTAAAAGTTAATGCAGCGGGGGTTATGCCGATAATTTTCGCACAGGCTCTGATGTTTATACCTGTTACATTAGTTGGATTTTCCAGCGCCGAAACACTTGGTGGTATAGCTGCTGCATTTGCTGATTTTAACGGATTCTGGTACAATTTTACTTTTGCTTTACTAATCGTTGTTTTTACATATTTCTATACAGCTATCACCATCAATCCGACACAGATGGCTGAAGATATGAAAAAGAACGGAGGATTTATTCCCGGAGTTAAACCTGGAAGAAAAACAGTTGAGTTTCTGGATTCAATCATGTCAAAAATAACACTTCCTGGTTCCTTGTTCCTGGCTTTTGTTGCCATATTACCAGCGATTGCTGTACAGGTAGGTGTGGGAACACAATTTGCCCAGTTCTATGGTGGAACAACATTATTAATTCTTGTTGGAGTTGTTCTAGATACATTGCAACAGATAGAAAGTCATTTATTAATGCGTCATTACGACGGTTTAATGAAATCTGGCCGTATCAAAGGTCGTTCGGGTACTGCCGCATCCGTTTAAAGTTGGCAAATAAAGTTCTTTGATGATAATAATTAAAACCGATCAGGAAATTGAATTAATCAGGCAGAGTAACCAACTGGTAACTGATACTCTTGCAGAAGTTGCAAGGTACATCGAACCAGGAGTTACTACTTTCCATCTTGATGTTATTGCCGAAAAGTATATAAGGTCCCATAATGGAATTCCTGCTTTTCTTGGATATAACGGATATCCCAAAACTTTATGTACTTCGGTGAATGCTCAGGTTGTGCATGGCATTCCTTCTGAATATGAACTGAAAGATGGAGATATCGTTTCAATTGATTGTGGTGTTATACTGAACGGTTTTTATGGTGACAGTGCATATACTTTTGCTGTAGGATCTGTAGATCCTCATTATTTAAGGTTGATGCAGGTTACTAAAGACTGCTTTTTCCGGGGAGCGCAACAAGCCATCGAAAATAATAAAATCGGAGACATTGGTTATGCTGTACAAAGTTTCGCAGAACTTAATGGGTATTCGGTTGTAAGAGAGATGGTTGGGCACGGTTTGGGACGCAAGCTTCATGAGGAGCCTGAAGTACCAAATTATGGAAAAAAGGGGTCGGGGGATAAAATTAAAAGAGAAATATGGTTCTTTGTATTGAACCAATGATTAATTTTGGAGCCCGAAATATTATTCAGGAAAAGGATGGTTGGACCATTCGAACTTCCGACAGAAAACCCTCCGCTCATTATGAGTTACCGGTTGTGGTTGGAGAGCATTATCCTGTTATATTAGGTTCTTTTGATAAAATTGAAGAGATTTTGAATACTAAATAATATATGTCAAAGCAATCTTCCATCGAACAGGATGGTACAATAATAGAGGCATTATCTAATGCTATGTTTCGTGTAGAACTGGAAAATGGGCATGTAATTACAGCGCACATATCCGGTAAAATGAGAATGCATTACATTAAAATTTTACCTGG
>JAAUTT010000338.1 GCA_012031335.1 Bacteroidales bacterium
TTTTTCGATTGGTATTAAGCAACTTTCATTATTTTTCAAAACATTTAAGGCATCTTCAATTATTCATTGCACAATGAAGAATCCTTTAATAAATAAATTTTAAATCCGGTTGAAGCATTACATTTCCCTTGAATCCAAAAAAAGCTTTGTATGAAAACATAAATGAATAAGAATTTTCTCAGAATTATAATCATTTGATGGATTTGTTGTAATTAGTTTTATTGACTTCACATATAATAGTATCTTACAACTAAGTTTAATATTATAAATACCAAATTACCACTTTATATCTCATTTTTCAAAAAAATAATTTCATAAGTTTATCTTCGGATTATAATTAACAGCCTTCTTAAAATTTAACGAAAAAGATATTTTAACCGATGCTGGCAAAATCACTGCCGAAATTGCTAAAACCTTTGCAGAAAGCGAGTTAGAAAAATACCGGGTAATACGGGATAAGCTTTATGAATCCGATTTCGACAAGGAAATTAAAAAATTGGCTGACAAAATTAGAAACAGGTAATCCATTTCTTATTCCCCGGAATCTTTGGTCTTTCCCATTCATTCCAATCCCTATTTAGAATTCATCCAAATTAACATGACATTTGTCATAATTTTAAAATTTTGATACATTCGCACTAACCATTACCCTTTATGCTATAACATATTAAGTTGTTGGTGTGGGGCTTGATTATTATGTTTGAGTTGGATTTTGAGTTTAGATTTGTTTGGCATCCAAAGGTAAAAGTTTAAGCAAGTTTTTATCCTTAACTTTTATACTTATGATTACACGTATTTACAAAGCTTCCGACATTGCCATGCTTCTTGCAGGCAAAATTATCGCAAAAAACTTCCAGGATTACAACACTGACCTCTCCAAGGTGCGAACTACATGGACCACCGATTATGCTTCTTCCCTGGTTACAAAAGTAGATACAGTTACCAGTGATTTGCTTGGGAAAACGCTGAAAACAAATTTGTTTGAATCTACTGCTAAGCTAGAGGCCATGGTAGTTCCGGCACACAAGGACATCTCTTCATTAAAAGTTCAGATTGATGCCGACTTCAAAAAGGATGCTGTCACTTATAAGATTTTAATGGATGAGCTTGGTTTCACAGCTTATTATAAAGGGGTTACTAAGGATTCGCAAAAAGATGTTATCGGTTTTCTAAGCTTGTATTCACGTAACATAAGCAAGCACAAAAGCGCAATTGTTGCCAAAGGAACACCGGCTGAACTGATTGACAGGATTTCGGGCTACAGTGAAGTAGTAAGCGCTGCCAATACGGTTCAGGAACAGCTAAAACCCTCAGCAAGGATTTAACTGCCAGCAATATTGAACAGTTAAATGCCCTGTATGAAGAACTCAGCACCATATGTAAAATTGCCAGCGATTATTACAAACAGAACCCTGCCATGAAAGAGCTATTTACTTTTAGTAAAGTTGTAGCGAACCTGGGGGTTGCCAAAACGGTTGCCGAAAAGGCTAAAAGCAAAAAACTCAAAGCTGGTGAAGCTGCTTAAATAGACATAAAAATTAACAGGGCCGGACAGAAATGTCCGGTTTTTTGTGGCTTCATCAGCAGGAAGCTTTCCCGCATACAATCGAAATACCGGCGAGCAAAGCGGAAGGTAATCCGATCGATTCCGTAATCAATCCGATCGCTTTCGAAACTCGTTTGATTGATCGGGAAGAAGGTACGAATAACAGGGAAATTCTCCTGAGTGATGCCGAAAGAAATTATTATGCTTACGACATGAATCCGATTGCCTGGGCAGCTAAGGTGTGCGGAGGGGTTAATTTATTATATTCTGTATCAGGAAATGAGTGATATTTATTTATCTTTTTACCTCTTTTAGCGAAAAGCCCAATTTACCAGCAATATTTTTGAGGTTAATTAATTCGGTTCGGTTTACAAAACTTAGCGATAAACCACTATTTCCGGCTCTGGCAGTACGACCGCTTCGGTGAGTATAATATTCAATTTGCTCGGGTTGTTGAAAGTGAATTACGTACGAAAGGTTCTCAACATCAATGCCCCTTGCAGCAATATCAGTAGCAATAAGTATTTTAAGTTTTTTATTTTTGAAAGCGCGCATCACTTTATCACGCTCCTTTTGTTTTAAATCGCCATGAATGGCATCGCCAGCAATTTTTTTCTCGGAAAATTGTTGTGCCAAACTTTGAGCTCCTGCTTTTGTTCTGCAAAAAATAATACCTCGATTATCTCCCTGTGTTTTTAGAAAATGCAGTAAAATATTTAGTTTTTCTTCAGGCTCACAAAGCACGTATTGATGTTCAATATTCTTATTAATAACATTCAGTTTGTCGGATTCAATTCGGTAGGCATTTGGCGACATGTAAGTTTTTATTATCGCTTTAATTTCGGGTGGCATTGTGGCTGAAAATAACCAAATCGAACGTTTATTGGTTTGTTTTAAAATGGTATCGAGTTCCTGCTTGAAGCCCATACTTAGCATTTCGTCGGCTTCGTCGAGCACCATAGTTCTGATGTAACTAATATCGATCGCTTTTTTCTCCAACAAATCGATCAATCGGCCAGGAGTGGCAACAACAATATGGGTAGGACGTTTTAATGCACTAATTTGGTCGCCAATATAGGCACCCCCGTAAACCGATTCAATAAATATTTTTTGAGGAGCATATTTTGTAAACTTGAACAATTGTTTGGCAATTTGTTGTCCCAATTCGCGTGTTGGCGACAGTATTAAGGCCTGAATAACATTTAGTTCTGGGTTTATTGCTTGTAATAACGGAAGTCCAAAAGCTGCAGTTTTACCAGTTCCGGTTTGTGACTGTCCTATAAAGTCTGTTCCAGTTTCTATTAAAAATGGTATTGATTTTTCCTGTATTTCGGTTGGTGTAATAATGTTGTTTTCCTGGAGTGCTTTTAAAAAAGAATCGGAAACACCTAAGTCGGAGAATGTTTTCAAATAATTATTGTATTGTTTACAGCAGCAAAGATAACTGAAACAAAGCTTATTTTATAGGATAAATTTTCTATCAGTATTATATAAAATATCATCATTGTCCGGTAAATAAATTATGCAACCTCTACGAGGTTGTAGCTTCGATCCTATTTATCTATTCTACAATTATGTATCCTCTACGAGGATATTTCTTCAACTTCGTAGAAGTTGCATAATTGTAGAAAATAAAAAGTAAGGTGACTTGTGCCAACCTTGTAGAGGTTGCACAGTTGACAAGGCTTTCACGCGATTTCACATTTTTTAACCGGACAACACTGATAAAAATATTATACTTTACACCTTTCGTTTTATTCATTAAGCAATTGATATTTAATCAACTGTAACTTATTAACAGCCTCCATTTGTTTTCATTTATTTTATACATTTGACATAAGAGTTTAACCACGTCAATATGAAGAGAGCTGAATTTGCGCATTTATTAAAGCCAAAAGGGAATCAAAAGATATTTTGCAAAGGATTGTAGCGCAAAAGCTTAATATCGACACAAGCACGCTCTCTAAAGAAATTAATAATTGTTATGATATAACGAATATGATAAAATGAACACAGGCGAAATCCTCATATACCAAAACTCCGAAGGCAACATAAAAATTGATGTACGCCTCGAACAAGAAACCGTTTGGCTTACTATTGACCAAATGGCTACACTTTTTGGCAAATCCAAATCAACCGTTAATGAACATATCTTAAATATATTGAAGAAAAGAACTTGATAAAGAACAGGTTATGAGAAAATCGGAATTTCGATTTTCTACCAAACCCACCAATATCTATAACCTCGATGTTATAATTTCAGTTGGTTACCGGGTAAAATCGCAACAAGGTACACAATTCCGTATTTGGGCAACCCAACGGCTGAAGGAATACATTGTAAAAGGTTTTGCATTGAATGATGACCGGTTCAAGTCGGGCAATTCCATGAATTATTTTACCGAACTTCAGGAACGCATTAGGGAAATACGGATTTCCGAACGCTTCTTTTACCAGAAAATAAAGGACATATACAAAACGAGCATCGATTACGATGCAAATGACGAAAAAACCATCCTGTTCTTTAAAGTGGTTCAAAACAAATTGCTTTGGGCAATCAGTCAGCAAACAGCAGCCGAATTGATTTACCGCCGTGTTGATGCTTCTTTGCCCTTGCTTGGAATGCAATCATACGATAAAAAGACAGCAGCAAGCATTAAAAAAACCGATGTAAGCATTGCCAAAAATTACCTGAACGAAGGCGAAATAAAGCTTTTAGGCCTATTGGTTGAACAATACCTTGCTTTTGCCGAAACTATGGCGCAACAGCGCACTCCAATGTACATGAAAGATTGGGTTGAACGTCTTGATTCCATTCTTCAACTAAATGGCAGGGAATTACTCGCACATGCCGGAATGATAAGCCATCAAATGGCTATTGAGAAGTCGGAGGCTGAATATGAAAAATATAAAGAAGACCAAAAAAAATCATCGAAAGAAGCGAGTTTAAAGGAGATTGAGGAGGATATTAAAAGACTGAAGAAGAAAAACTAAACATTTTACCACATTCAGCACATGAACTATAAACATTTTAACTTAATATAGTATGTTAACTTAAAATTTGTGCCTTAACTCATTTTATTTAAAAAGCGATGTTTGATAACGAAAACGAAATAAACTTCATAAGTCTTCCTATCTATAAGAAAGGTGAAGAAATATTTGATGTAATACGAGAAATATGTGAATTAATTCCGGAAGAAAACGAACATCTTCAGCATGTGAAAGCAGAGATGTATGCAGATGCATCCATGTTGACTGTTAAAATAGCAGGTGCCGAATCAGCCGGATTATACGATTTGAAGATGGAAGCTGCAGCTATTATTCGTAAAGCAGCCATGGATTTGATGGTCAAAAATCATTCATTAAAAATGTTTGGCTTTGAATATGTTGAATATTATCAAATTGTACGGGACTTAATTGAAGAATATCGTTTGCTGTTTATTGAATGGGTTGCCGGATTTGACAAGTGGGATTATGTAATTGACCGTTGGGGGCTTTTTAACCCTCCCGGTGTTGGCCCTTTCGATAAAGACCCTGATGAGGATATTCCTTTTAGGGGGTTTGATGGTTTTGATGACGATGTTTAAAATACATAAAAATTGAAACTGAACAAAAGGCAATGGATTGTAATAATTTAAATTAGGTTTTTAATGAATAATCTTGTCCACAGTCTTCAGACCACAGACGACAGCCAGCAGACCAAGGAGACGAAATTCTAATAAAAAGGAAATTGATTACGAAGGTGAGTTTTGAACAATCAAGACCAACATAATCTATTTTTAAAATGATTTAGTATTTTCACCTTCGATAAAATTTGTGCAATTTTTGTCTTTCAAAAACTTAGAAAATCAGCATATGAGAATTAGCGAAGGTGGTTTCGATCGGCTTGTAGATCATTCATTAAGAATAGAATTACTCAACGGTAAGGTTCTGATATATAATATTGATATAAAAGCCAAACAATATCTTATAAACAAATTGCGCGCTAACACTGACGGAAATGAAGAAAATATACCTTTGAAATTTCTTTGGTTTGAGACCAGTTTGAACCGGTCTGTCATCATTAATTCCGATTCTCTGGCAAGCATTACATTCTGTTTTGATACTGGTGTGGTAAATTCAAACGGTAACTATGTCGACAATTTTGAAGTTTCCTATACTGAAGATGATGCTGCTGATGAAGAAATTGAGGAAGATGCAGATGAAAAAACGCCTGGGGAGGATAATTTATTAATTCCTCAGGC
>JAAUTT010000339.1 GCA_012031335.1 Bacteroidales bacterium
TTTCTGGGAAACTTACAAGAACAAAATAGAACAGGTTGCCAACTTTTCAGAAATTGATTATATTATCCTGAATCATACAGAACCTGATCATTCTGGTTCTCTCGCTTACCTTATCGAAGTTGCCCCCCAGGCAACGGTAGTTGGAAGCGGACAAGCCCTGAATTATCTTCAGGATATAATTGGAAAACCATTTAAATCTTTAAAAGTAAAAGATGGCGATACACTTAGTTTAGGAAACAAAACGCTCAGATTTATAGGTGCACCCAACCTACATTGGCCCGATACCATTTATACCTACATTGAAGAGGACAAGGTACTTTTTACCTGCGATTCATTTGGCGCCCATTTTTGTAATGAGGCTATGTTCGATGATGAGGTTGGTGATTATAACGAAGCATTTCAGTATTATTTCGATGTTATTCTTAAACCGTTCAGTAAGTTTATGATAAAGGCTATCGAAAAAATAGAACCTCTCGAAATTAGCGTTATTTGCCCAGGACATGGGCCAATTCTACGATCGAACTGGAAACATTTTGTTAATTACAGCGATCGTTTGGCCAGGGAGTACTTATGTACTACTTCGCAAAAAGATATAAAGTACTTATCTCTTATATTTCGGCATATGGATTACGAAAGAGATGGCCCATAAAATTGGGGAAGGGATAGAGAGCGTTGAAGGTATGACAGCCAAATTAATCGATATTGAAAACATTTTACTTGGAGATCTGGAAGAAGAATTAGTCAAAACCAATGCAATTATTATTGGTTCTCCAACTATAAATCAGAACACCTTATTACCTATATATAAGCTTTTTTCAATAGTAAACCCTATTCGCGACAGAGGCAAACTTTCGGCTGCATTCGGCTCTTATGGATGGAGTGGCGAAGCAGTTGGAATTATAGAAGCGAATCTTAAAAGTCTTAAGTTTAATGTAATTCAAGATGGACTCTCATCAAAGTTTTATCCTCATGAGGACAAAGCACAAAATTATTTCAATTTTGGCAAATGTTTTGCCGAGCAGATGGCTTTATCGAAGGTAGAAGAAAAGGACTAACAAGAAACCAGGCCTTATAAATTAAAAAGGAGACAAAATTGAAATTTTATTTTGCTCCTTTTCTATTTTATAATGTTCACATCAATGCACAATCACTAGTTTATTCACTGAGAGTATTTTATTTTTATCGAAAAACGAACGAAATATAAACCGTTTGGAAGATCTTCAGTACTCATTTCGTACCTGTTAATTCCTTTCAGAATTTTCTCCTGGAGTATTAATTTTCCATTCATAGTTAATATCTGGACGCTGTAATCACTATTTTCAGTTTCCGGGAAATCAATATATATCCAATTATTTGCAGGATTAGGATAGAGCTTAGTTTCCCAGGAAGCAGAAACGCCCGGTCGAGTAATAACATTGCTGACAATATCAGAGGTAGTCATCAGTTGCCACCTGACTAAAGCTCCCTTGAAGATTCGTCCTGAATAAATGCCACCAAATGGATATTGGATGGATTATATACATTTTTATAGTCCCATTTGAAGTTAATGGTCTCCGTCCGCCCTTTTGCCCAGTTACCGGAAATTGTAGTTCCCCCGGCAGAGGGTAACATTTTTTTAACAACATTTCGGTAAATAACCTCATTGCCAGCTATCTGCGATTTAATATCTTCAACCACCAGAATCTGCAAAGAGAGGTTTTTATCAGGAAAAGTTTCTTTGGCCTTAACATCGACTGAACCTGATATCCTTTTTTCTGTCTTAGTTACTTTAAAATCGATGGCAAAAAAGCTTCTTTAAGCGACTGCTGCTTCACTTTGTTAATATCCGGATTGTTTTCTGCATCCTTATATGTAAAAGTATGTTTAGGTTCATTTCCTCCATCAAGGAGTGTGTATGGTGTTACCCCAATCCCATAATAAAGAACTCGGGCGCCTGGATCAGAAGGATTATGCATATTAAATGTATCCACCCCAGGAAATGATGTATGATATTGGACCGAAATAGCGTCATTTTCCTGAAGGGCCACAACTTCATCCAGTATCGCATTGGATTCTAGACTCTTTGCCTGTGAGTTATTGGTAAAATGTTCCAACAATACATACTTTGACCGGCTTCCAATCGTAATATTATCAAATGCAAAACCATCAGTTTGCGTTGTTTTGTTAGTCTGACCAAATATTAGCCGGAATCTGACCCTTGTTTTGTTTTGCAAAGAATCGAGATTATGGCGTGATGATCTCCATGATGTATTGAGTCCGGACCAACCAACCAACTGATTACCTGGCTGACTTTGAATATTGTAATCGTTATACCAGTTGGTTCCACTGTTTATAGCTCCAACATTCTGCCATGTTAATCCTTCGTCTGTAGATGATTGTAGAACCGTCCCCTCCTGCCCTTCTGTTGCATCTGAAAATGTTTCCATAGAAATATAAGGCCTGGAGGTGCCGGTAAAATCAAAGCATGGACTGGTTATTATAAGCTGTTGATTTTTTCTGGGTTCTTTTAAGCTGGTATAGAAAGCGTTACTCCCGCTAAAGGCAGCCTTTATTTTGTTTCCATCGGGTGTGCCATAATACCAGTTATTTCCTGCAAGAGTGTCGGAATTAAACCAATAGTCGTTGCCTAATTCCATATCCTGACGATACATGGTATCTTTTAAGGTATAGACAGGTCTTAAACTTACAACTTTGGTAATTGAATCGGAGCAATTATAATCAGTAGATACATAAAGTTTGGCTCTGAAATTTTTCAGTACCGGGAAAGTATGTAAAATATCTTTTGTTGAATAGTTAAAATTAAGTTTGGAAGTATCTTCAATATCCCATGTGAATTTAACCAATTGATCGATACTTGTTGATGTATTCTTAAATGAAATAGGAACACCAGTCTGATAACACTCCGATTCGGGATAAAAATCAGCTTTAGGAACATCTCCAAGGTGTATACTCTTATCTAATGTATCTTTACACCCATAAATGTTTTCAGCAATAAGCCTAACAGTTCGGTTACCAATTGAGGGATATTTGTGTTTAGGTTCAAACAGGCTCGATCGGTTATCCAGTTCAGATGCCTGAAGATCTCCAAACCTCCAGGTCCAATTAACTACCGGATCGGAAAATACGGTTAAATTTTTAAAACTTGTGGAATCTTCACTATAACAGCCATTATTCACCTTAAAATCAACGTTAGGAACTGAGGATACTATTTTATTGACTGATTTAGATATTAAACATCCGTATGAAGTTGTATAGGTATATTCCAGAGAAGTTGTTCCAGGGTTAACAAGGGCAGGGTTAAAGTAAAACCTGTTTGTCTGCAGATTTTTAAATACACTATTACCGGTAAATTCTCCACCGGAATAATTACCTGTTATTTCAATAGGAGCAATATTACGACAATAGCGTGTGTCGCTTAATCCAAATATTCGGGCTTCTTCCATTATTTCAATAACAATATCCTTAAAAATTGTTAGCTGTACACCATCAAAGTAACTATAGCTAATTGAATAGTTTCCTGCACTCAGAAGTGATGGATTTAGAGTTGCTGTGTTATTTTGATTATCTGTAAGTCCAACACCACCTGTTATTGCAAAAGTACCTGTTGTTCCAAGAATATTAGAACCTGTTATTAAAAACGGAGCATCGAAATTACAATATTTGGCGGATGTCCTGATACCAGTTATACTGGCGTCGGCATCGATGACCTCAACAATGGCAGTATCTCTGTTTGAACAACCTGTTTGAGGAGACTTGTACTCATAGATAATAGAATGGGGGGAATTCTGGGTTCCAGCAACAGAGGGATAAAAAATACTTGTAGATGTAAAAACACCAGGACCTGTAAAGGTACCTCCGGATGGATTCCCGGTTAAAGGAACAGGATTCCCTCTTAAGTTGTAAGCGTTGTTTAAGCCAACAATTTCGACCTGAGGTAATGGAACAATTGAAATTGTAGCTGAAGAGGGTAAGTTTGTTACAGGACAATTAATGTTATCTGTCAAGGTATCTGCTTTATAAACTCCTGCTTTAGTTACAGTTAAAAAATAAAGTGGATCACTCGAAACGATTTTATGTTTTGTAGTACCATCGTTGTAGGTCAGTTTCCAGGGTGGAGTTCCATTAAAACTGAGGGTAAGCGTGGCAGATGAACCACTGCAAATTGAAGCGCTTCCTGAAATTGTAACAGTTGGTAAAAGATTCACAATTGCTCCTGTTGGATTGCCCAAAGTTGCAACCCCTGTTGTTGTACCACTAACTGCTCTGGGTGTAACTTCGAAGAAAATAAATTGACCCTGATCGGCTAAGGTTAAGTTATATTCCCTACCAGTTGCGCCTGTTATAGCTGTTTTTACTCCATCCACAGTTGCTGCCCGCAACCATCGGAATGCGGTAGCACCTTCAACATCCCCTTCAAGGTCTTCGAAAGTATATTCTCCTCTAAGGGTTTTACATACCAGCTGTGTTCCAGTAATACGAACATTTGTTGCGACAGGAGCACTATTTGCAACAGGTCCCAGAAAAGAACTTGCAACCGGATTGCCGATTATCGTACCGGCTGAAGCTGCTGGAATTACTTCAAAACTTATATACTTATTCATATCAGCAGGCTGCACAACATAATTTCTTGTATTTGCACCTACAATCTGGAATTTACCAGTTCCATCAGCTGCATTGGCTCTGTACCAATTATATCCCGAAGTGGCTTCTACATCGCTTTCCAAATCAGTATATGTATAAACACCTTGTAATATCTGACCAACTTTAAATGAGCCATTAATAGATACCAAACTAGCCACTGGTGCTGCATTTAATACTGGGTATCTAACTGATTTAACTGCAATTCCAGGTGAGTTACCCGATGCTGAAACAGGAACAATCTCGAACGAAAGAAACTTATTTATATCGGCTACAGTAATTACATATGTTTTTAATGTTGCTGTTGCAATCAAAACATCTGGCCCGTTAATTGTTTCAGCACGATACCACCTGAAAATACTTAACCCTTCCGCATTATTTTCCAAATCTGAATAAACATAGGTTCCTGTAATTGTTTGACTCACATATCTGTTTCCAGTTATTGTAACAGATTCAACTACAGGAACAGCATTTTGAACAGGACCTTTTAAATTGCTTCCAACTGGTGTGCCAACAGTTGTTCCGGTTTGCGAAACTGGTGTTACTTCGACATTAATAAATCGTCCAATGTCCTGATCACGAAGCTTATAATCACGTCCGGAGGTATCTGATATTAATGTTTTACCACTGCCACCTGCATTGGTATAGGAATACCATTAAATAAGGAAGCTCCTTCAGCATCGGTATCGAGATCAGAATAAATATAGTCAACAATCAGAATTTTCCCATTTATTGAATCACCTTTAAAGTTACATTCGTTACCTGCGGTGCATAATTTGGCACCCCGGATACTGTAACCGGATTGTACTCATCTATAATTTCAAAGGAAACATTTGCCGGAGTGTTCCAATCTTCGCCAGCAGATAAATAAAATAAAGAATCGTTAAACGATTTGTAACTGTTTTTATTGAAAATTCCGTTAACCAATACTCTGTCAGCGGAACTTAAAGTTAAATTAAAATTATTATTGTTAACAACATCTACATCATTTGTACTGCCTGAAATGGTGTAAGTTACTGTTGTTCCCTGAGAAACGGTAAATTTACCAGGGTCTATATCATTATTATTAATCATATCGGAAACAAAATTTTCCCCGGTAACGCTTATTATTCCAGTTCCAGCATT
>JAAUTT010000340.1 GCA_012031335.1 Bacteroidales bacterium
ATTGCGGCACCTGAAAACGAAAAACTTAAAATTTGGTATAAATCGGAAAAGAGTGAGGATGTAAAAAACGTTGAAAAATATTGTTATGCATATGCCAATAAATATTCTTATTTCGACGAAGATTGGATTAGCTTTGCATACATTCAGAAGCAACTTCCGAAAGCAGTGGAAAACGAGGATGAATTCCTGAAAACCAATCGTTTAATCGAAATTCAGGATGACGAATATCTATATCTGGTAAAGATTGCAGATATCAAACCCAAGGGAACAATTGCTCCTGTGGAATACATTAAAGATAAAATAAAGGATGTTATTCTTAATAAAAGAAAACTCATCTTTATATCGGAATTGGAGAAGAATATATATAATGATGCTGCCGATCACAGCAATTTTAAAATTTTTAATTTAGATAAGTAGTACAGAATGAAGTATTTTAAACCCGTTTTAGCAGTTCTATTCTTTGGAATAATAGCTTTTTCATCAGCCAAATCGCAGGGTGTAGTTATCGATCAGGTAGTTGCAGTTGTTGGAAACAAAATTATAATGAAATCGGACATCGAAAATCAGTATCTTCAGATTAAGGCTGAAGGAAATGAGGTTGACAGATGTCATATTCTCGAAGTGATGCTTGGGTTAAAACTCATGGTTAACCAGGCAGCTATTGATAGTGTTGAAGTAACTGAAAGTCAGGTCGACAGTGAATTGAACCAAAGGTTAAATATGTTTATCAGTCAAGCCGGATCAGTAGAAGAGCTCGAGAAATATTTCAACAAGAGTATCCTGGAAATGAAGGAAGATTTTCGTGATGAAATCCGGGACGATCTTATAAAAAGAGAAATGGAATCGACCATCACCGGCGACCTCACCATAACCCCTTCCGAAGTCAGAAACTTTTACAATAAACTGGGGAAAGATAGTGTTCCGCTCATCAATTCACAAATTGAGCTTTATCAGATAGGAATGTACCCTCCTTATACCGAAAAGGCCATATTTGAGCTGAAGGAAAAAATGCTGGCACTTAGAAAACGTATTATCGACGGCGAAAGTTTTACCTCTTTGGCAGTGCTCTATTCCGAAGATGCCAGCTCCACCCGTGGTGGCGAGTTAGGATTTTTCAGCAAGGGGGAACTGGATCCCGAATTTGCCAAGGCAGCTTTTGCTTTGAAAGAAAGAGGTGAGGTATCAAGAATTGTTGAATCCCAGTTTGGCTATCATATTATCCAGCTTATTGAAAAACGAGGCGACCGAATCAATTGCAGGCATATTATTATGAAACCTAAAGCCGATATGGAGGCTGTAGAGAAGGTAGTCGCCCGGATGGACAGCGTTATCGATCTGATTAAAAAAGACAGCATTACATTTGAAAAGGCTGCCCTTTATTTCTCAGAAGATAAAAGCACACGTTTTAACAGTGGCTTGGTAATGAACCCTCAAACAGGAGAGCCTCGTTTTGAAATGGATCAGTTGAATCCTGTAGATTACCGTGTTATAAAGGATTTGAAAGTGGGAGAAATCTCAAAACCCTATGAATCTATTGATGATAAAGGAAAAAAGATATACAAGGTGGCCATGATAAAATCAAGATCCAATCCTCATAAGGCAAACCTGAAAGAAGATTTCGACCTGCTCAAAAATATGGCGTTAAATTATAAGCGGACTACCATCATTAACGATTGGATGGCCGACAAACTCAAATCGACGTATGTCCATATTGACGATGCCTATAAAGATTGTAAATTCAGCCGGAAAGAATGGATTAAATAATCGTATTGGATGCTAAAAAAAAGTAGATCAATTCTGATATATATGCTTCTTCTGGGTATTAACACCCAGATTTTTTGTCAGCAGGAAAAAGTTGTACAAATTGTGAATGCCCAAAGTATGTCGAGCCTCGCAGGCCATTCGGATGTGCAGCGTTTGATAGGCAATGTAATTTTAAGCGACAGTGCTGTCACTATGTACTGCGACAGCGCCTATTACTACGCCTCCAATAAAATGGATGCTTTTTCAAATATCCGGATTGTCCAGAATAATGGTAATTTTCAGATCAACTCCGAAATTCTGAACTACGATGCCAACCTTAAACAGGCCGAATTGCACCGCAATGTAGTTTTGAAGGATCAGGATATGACTCTGAAAACCCAGGATATTTATTATGATTTACGCACCGGTATTGCATCCTATAACGACAGCGCTCATATTGTAAATAAGGAAACAGTTATTACCAGCCGGCGGGGACAATATTATAAAAATGATAAAATCCTGCATTTCCAGAAAAGAGTGCGGATTAACGACCCGCAATACCGTATTCGCAGCGACACTGTCCATTACCATACAGTAACCAAGGTAGCTTATTTTTTCGGGCCCACTAATATTCTTACTGATAAGGATTCTATTTATTGTGAACGTGGTTGGTATAACACCATCGACGAAAGCTCGCACCTATACCGGAATCCGTTTGTAATTTCCGAAGGCAGGCGAATTCAGGCTGATACACTTACCTACCTTAAATCCAGCGGATTTGGCAGAGCAATAAACAATGTAGTAATTATTGATACCAGTCAGAATGCCATTGTAAAGGGGAATTTTGCAACCTACTCCCCCGACAAGGAAAATGCCACAGTTACCGACAGCGCCCTGATGATTCAGGTTTCGGAAGGTGATAGTTTATTTATCCATGCCGATACCATTCGCTCGGATATGGACTCGACAGGAAAATATCGCATGCTGAAAGCATATTATAAGGTACGCATGTTTCGTCGCGATTTGCAGGGGAAGTGCGATTCTCTTTGTTACTCATCTGTTGATTCCACGCTGCAATTTCACGGAACGCCGGTACTTTGGGCCGACTCAAGTCAACTTACAGCCGAATATATCCAGATGTATATGGTGAACAAAAAGATAGACCGGATGGAACTTCGTAATTCGGCTTTTCTGGTATCGCGCGACGATAGTACCAAGTATACCCAGGTAAAGGGAAAAACGATGATGGGCTATTTTGTTGATGGGGAAATGCAGAAACTGGTAGTCAGAGGAAATGGCCAAACACTGTATTATCCTAAAGATGAAGAAGGATATATTGGCATGAACCGCACTACCAGTACCGATGTGGTTATTTATATGAAAGAAACAAAGTGGAAGACATCATTTTGCTGGTAAAACCCGAAGGAACCCTCTTCCCTCTCGACGAAGTAAGCAAAGAAGACATGTACCTGAAAGATTTCAGCTGGCAGGAAGAAAAAAAGCCAAAAAAGAAAGAAGATATTTTTATATGGAAATGAAAAAGGGGTTTGTAACCCCTTTTATTTTTTAATATTCCTCTTCGTTAAAGAAGAAATCGTCTTTACTAGGATAGTCTGGCCATATATCTTCAATGCTTTCATATATTTCTCCTTCATCTTCAATTTCCTGTAAATTTTCAATTACTTCAAGAGGCGCTCCTGATCGAATTGCGAAGTCGATAAGCTCCTCTTTGGTTGCTGGCCACGGAGCATCTTCAAGTTTCGATGCGAGTTCTAGAGTCCAATACATAGGGCTAACATTTTTATAAAATTAACTAAATAGATTTTTTTCAAAGGTTGGCTGAAATTATAAATATTTTTTGAAATTACAATCTCGCTTTCCACGGAATTTCGTCGATGTTAAAATCTTTTGAAAACTTCCGCGACAAAACAAACAGATAATCAGAGAGTCGGTTAATATATTTTACCAATTTATCAGGTACAAAGAAATTTTCAGAAAGTTCTACAATAATCCTCTCGGCTCTGCGGCAAACTGTTCTTGCAATATGACAATGCGAAACTGTGGGATGTCCTCCCGGCAAAACAAAACTCATAAGTGGCTCCAGAGTTTCTTCCATAGCATCCATTTCAAGTTCCAGTTCCTTGATGTCGCTATCCAGAATTTCAGGGATTTTTGTCTGGCAATCTTCACAATCGGCAGCAAGTATTGCAGCACAAATCATTAATCTGTCCTGAATATTAACAAGAAAATCGTGTGTTATAGGATTTTCCGATAAATCCCGCAAAAGACCGATATGGGATATTAACTCGTCAATGGTTCCATAAGCTTCTATACGCAAATGCGATTTCGAAACTCTTTTTCCTCCGATCAGTGAAGTCTGACCCTTATCCCCCGTTTTTGTATATATCTTCATTGTTACTATATAAAATCCCAAAGTTGTAAGTAAACTTTTCGGATTGTAATCACTAAAAATTTCTAACTGAAACGTTCAGGTTTATTTTATGTTTTGTGGTTGGTAAAAAGTTTTAGTATTTCGAGGTTTCTAGTCCTGCTGAAAAGCTTTTTCTTTTTTGCTGTAAATATCTGATTCAATTAACCCGTCGCGTAATCGCACTATTCTGTGAGCATGGCGTGCAATGTCTTCTTCGTGGGTTACAAGTACTATTGTATTTCCTTTATCATGTATTTCGCTGAATAGATTCATGATATCCACAGATGTTTTTGAGTCGAGATTCCCTGTTGGTTCATCAGCCAGGATAATTGTCGGGTTATTTACAAGGGCACGGGCAACGGCAACACGCTGGCGCTGACCACCTGATAGTTCATTAGGTTTGTGGCTCATACGGTCCTGTAATCCAACCTGCTCAAGTACCATATGCCCTCTCTCAATACGTTCGTTCTTGGGTACACCGGCATAAATGAGGGGTAACATAACATTTTCGAGCGCGGAGTAACGAGGCAAGAGATTAAAAGTCTGGAAAACAAAACCAATTTCCTTATTACGAATTTCGGCGAGTTGGTTATCTTCCATTTTATCTAACATCGCTGGAATTCATATAATACGCCCCACCAGTGGGAGTGTCGAGGCATCCAAGAATGTTCATTAATGTAGATTTACCTGACCCGGAAGGCCCCATGATAGCCAGATATTCGTTACGGTGAATACTGAGAGTAACCGATCGTAAGGCCTCAACAACGAGTGTTCCGATGCGGTAATGTTTGTAAATCTCCTGAAACCGAATGATTTCTTCCATGTTGAATTAGTTTTGGGAAACAAATATACTAGTAAAATATTGTAAAATTTTGTTTTTGAAGTTTTGGTTCCAGGAACACAATACCCATTCTGAATAAGTCTAAGCAAACCCTCACCTGGTCATGCTGTTGTATCTGCTGCCATGCTTCCATCATTCCCGGCGACCAGTTTATATCATCAAGAACAATAACGCTTTCCCCATGACAGTATTTTAAAATCTGTTCAAAATACCCGATTGTGCTCTCTTTTCTGTGATTCCCATCTATATATGCAAAATCAATTCTCCCGGCTCTGCTCAGTACTTCAGTTAATTTTCTTCAAAACTCCCTTCAACCACCTCAACGTTACAAGGTATTTTTTGCAGCATAGATAATGCCAAAAATGCTTTTTCGGAACACCCTTCCAAACTAAATAATTTGCCATCGGGATTTCCCAAACAAAGATAGAGAGAACCCAAACCAAGGGAGGTGCCTAATTCAAGCATTATTCCAGGTTTAAACTCAGCAGTAAGATTATACAATAATCGCCCGTAATGATCGGGAACCGATTCCCTTAAAAGCAATATCTTTAACCTTTCTGCTGCTGATTTGTCTTTATACTTGCGCACCTAAATCAATAATATTAATTTTTGAATGGTTGTTATAAAGAATATCGCAGTAAATTCCTATTTTGTCCCTGTCGGTATTTCTTAAATTCCGGGTTAAAACCTCGCTTATAAGCCTGAAAAGGAATGGAGAATGGATTCCGTGCCCGGTATTATGAGGCAA